>JAZRKS010000199.1:0-9613 GCA_045646445.1 Eubacteriales bacterium
CCTGCTTCTTCGCAAATTTCAACATTTGCGCCGTCCATAGTACCAAGAGTTACGGTACCGTTGAGCATGAACTTCATGTTGCCCGTGCCGCTCGCTTCCATACCAGCCATAGAGATCTGCTCGGAGATATCTGCTGCCGGCATAATCTTTTCGGCATAGGATACGTTGTAGTCGGTTACGAATACAACGCGCAATTTATCGTTGACCTCGGGATCGTTATTGACCTTATCGGCAATGGCATTGATAAACTTGATAATGCCCTTTGCGTTCCAATATGCGGGAGCCGCCTTTGCGCCAAAGATGAATGCCATAGGCTTAAAGTTCGGCTCTTTTCCTTCTTTGATGCGGAAGTAATAATAAAGGATGGAAAATGCGTTCATCAATTGACGCTTATATTCGTGCAAACGCTTTGCCTGAACGTCAAAGATGAAGTTGGGGGGCAGCTCAACGCCCTCTCTCTTGAGGACGTACTCGGAAAGCTGTACCTTTTTGATATGCTTGATCTCGGCAAATGCGCGGCGAACCTCGGGATCGTCGGCATATTTTTCAAGTTCCTTGAGGCGTTCGAGATCTGCTTGCCAACCGTCGCCGATCTTTTCGGTGATGAGCGCGGAGAGCTCGGGGTTGCAGAGTGCGAGCCAACGGCGAGGCGTTACGCCGTTTGTAACGTTGAGGAAGCGCTCGGGATAAGCTTCGTACCAATCGCGGAAGGTGCTCTCCTTAAGGATCTCGGTGTGCAGAGCAGCTACGCCGTTGACCTTGTTGCCCGCGTAAATGGCTACGTTTGCCATATGTACGGTGTTATCTCTGATCAGGAAGAGCTTGCCGTCGGGGAATTCCTTCTCAATACGCGCTTGCATCTTGGTAAGGATTCTTGCAATTTCGGGGAGCAGCTTGCGCACGCGGTTCATATCCAAGCGTTCAAGCGCCTCACCGAGAATGGTGTGGTTGGTAAAGTTGAATACCGAGCGTGCCAAAAGGAATGCTTTTTCGAACTTCAGGCCTTCCTTCATCACAAGGCGGATGAACTCGGGAATTGCAAATACGGGGTGCGTATCGTTGAGCTGAAGTGCAACGTGCTCGTTGATTTTTTCGATGGGGAGTCCCTTTTGCTTATGCTTGCGAATGAGGTCCTGCACCGATGCCGATGCAAAGAAGTACTCTTGGCGCAAACGAAGGAGTCTGCCCTTTTCGGTGGAATCGTTGGGATAGAGCGCGTAGCTGATGCTTTCGCAGCGTACGTTATCCTTTGCGATCTTGTCGATCTGCATGCTGTCAAACGCGGCAAAATCAAAGCTGCCGGGCTGTTCGCTCTGCCACAGGCGCAGGGTGTTAATGGTCTTTCCGCCATAGCCGATAATGGGCATATCGTAAGGAACTGCCTTGGTGGTAAAGTCGGAGAACTTTACAAGAACGCTCTCGTCCTCGCGACGGTAGCTCCAAGGGTCACCGTGCTTTTGCCAGTCATCGGCGTTTTCTCTTTGAAAGCCATTCTCAAAGCTTTGGCGGAACAAGCCGTAGCGGTAGCGAATGCCGTAACCGTCAAGCGGAATGCCAACGGTTGCACCCGACTCAAGATAGCAAGCGGCAAGACGGCCAAGACCGCCGTTACCGAGAGCCGCATCCTCAATATCCTCAAACGCGGTAACGTCAACGCCGCGCTCTGCCAGCAATGCCTTTACCTCGTCAAGCTTGCCAAGGTTGTAAAGGTTTGCAAAAATTGCACGACCTACCAAAAATTCTGCCGAAAGATAGCCAACTCTTTTTTGCGGTGCATCCTTGCATTTTTGCCACGTATCGGCAATTTCTGCCATGGTAGCACGGCTGACGGCACGATAAAGCTCGGACGTTGATGCGTGTTGCATATCAACACCATTGTTTGCCGCGAGAAGTGTTTCAACTGTTTTGATCCATTTGTCCATGATTTTAGAGATTTCCTTTGCGATGTATTTATCTGTTTGTTTTTTTCACCAAGCGGGCAAGCTTTTTTGCCAGCGCATTTTGCAAATCCTTTGCTTCAAATCGCCAGCTCCAATTGCGGTCGCTGAGCGTTCCGGGGGTGTTCATGCGAGACTGGGCACCCGTTCCCAGAAGGTCTTGCAGAGGCAGGATCACATATTTTGCGCAGCAGCCGTAAGAGAGGCGAATGGTTGCCTCGCGTGCGCGTTGCATCGTTTCGGCATCGTTGATTTGATGCGAGCGATAAGAAAAGCGCTTGTTTGCTTTTTTGCATTCGGAGACGAGGTCGCGATAGAATACCTCGCGTGCCTCCTCGTCAAGATCCTGCAAAAACTCAATAAAGGTTGCGTTATCGTGCGTACCCGTGTAAACAACACAGTTGTCATCCACATAATTGGAGGGCTTGAATTCCTGCTCGGGGTTGCCGTCAAAGGCAAACTCCAACACCTTCATGCGGGGGTAACCCACGTTGCGCATCAGGCGGTAAACGCCATCATCGAGAATACCAAGGTCCTCGGCAATGATCTTCCAATCCTTTTTGCCCTCAAAGAGGGATTCCTTCGGGCCGTCGCACCAGCGGCCAACCTTTGCATTGACACTGCCTGCGGGAATCGCGTAGAAGCGGTCAAAGCCGCGGAAGTGGTCGATGCGAACGATATCGTACATCGAAAGCGCCTTTTGCAGTCTTGCCGTCCACCACGCGTAGCCGTCCTCTTTCATTTTTTCCCAATTGTAAAGAGGATTGCCCCACAGCTGACCGTCCTCGCTAAAGTAATCGGGCGGAACACCCGCTACCTCGGTGGGTGCGCCGTCTCCGTTGAGAAGGAACAACTCGGGATGTGCCCAAACCTCGGCACTGTCCTCGGATACGTAAAGCGGCATATCGCCCATAATTTGGACACCGCGTGCGTTTGCGTATTCCTTTAATTCCTTCCATTGGCGGAAGAACTCATATTGCGTAAATTGCCAGAACAGTACCTCATCCGCGTTTGCCGAAAGGAACTCGTCAAGCGCTCTTTGGTCACGCGTGCGGTACTTCTCTTCCCAAGTGGAAAGTGCACGCCAGCCGTGTGCTTCTTTGATTGCCATAAATGCGGCAAAATCGGCGTACTCGCCCTCCTCCAAAAAGGACTTGAAGGCGGTTTTTTTGCGATCAAAGCGAGAAAATGCAATTTTGAGCAGTGGAATGCGGCGATAGAACAGCGCCTCGTAGTTGACGCGGCCAACCGCCTCTGTGTCTGTGGCACAGGAGTACTCCTCTGCCTCTGCTTTTGTCAAGAGTCCTTGACCGATCAGGTTGTCTATATCAATAAGGTAGGGACTGCCTGCAATGGCGCACGAGGATGCATACGGTGAATCACCGTAGCCCGTGGGCACGAGCGGCAGAACTTGCCATACCTTTTGCTTGGCGCGGGCAAGAAAATTGATGAAATTCCTTGCTTCTGCCCCAAGCGAGCCAACGCCCCAACGAGTGGGCAAGGCCGTAATCGGTAGCAAAATACCTGCATAACGTTCTTTCATTCTCGAATTCTCCTTTGCTTGTATTTGCGTTTCGAAAGTTTTCGAATGTTTCTGTTCATATTTTAACACATTTTTTTCTCTGTGTCAAGTAAATAAAGGGCGGAAAGCGACTGTTTTTGTTGAGAAATCTCTTTTTTATAGATTTATCGGGCGTTTTTACAGACTTTTTTTCAAAAAAATATTGTAAAATTGAAAAATTATGCTATAATGAAAGCAGACAGAGTTCCAAACAATCGAAAACGGCTTTGAAAAAATTGCGCTCCGTATTTCGAAAAAATCCCCAAAAAGGAGAAGAAAAATGACGATTAAAGAAATCGCCGCCGAGCTTGGTCTTTCTGCCAGCACGGTCTCAAAGGCGCTCAACAACGCCTCCGACATTAGTGTGGAGACGCGCAACCGCGTAAACAATTACGCGCGCTCCATCGGCTTTTCTCTGCATCGCAACCAAGAATCCAAACGCATTTGCGTACTGTTTGAAAATATGGATTCCCATAGCAATTCGCAGGTTGGATACCCCGTGCTAACGGGCTTTCAACAAGCCGCAAACGCCTATCGCTATGAGGTTGTTATTGAGCACTGCTCCGATAAGAACCCTCCCAACCTTAAAAAGCTGTGTCAGGAAAACAACTTTTGCGGCTTGATGATCTTGGGAACCAAATTGAACAGTGCCATCATCAAGGAGCTGGAATCCACAAGCATTCCCGCAATGCTGATGGATTCTTACGTCAAAAACCCCAAGGTCGCCTGCATCAGCAGTGATAACATCAACTCGGTTGCATCGATTGTTGAGCACCTGATCGGTCTCGGTCACAAAAAGATCGGCTTTTTGGGCGGCGACAAGGATTCGATCGTTACCCGTGAGCGCTTCTCGGGCTACCTCATCGGCTTGATCGAGGGTGATATTGAATTCAACAGCAGCTACGTGCGCTACGGCAACTTTACCGAGAACTGCGGCCTTGAAGCAGCCGACTATTTTGCCGAGCTGGGCGTTACGGCAGTGGTTTGTGCCTCCGATCTGATCGCCATCGGTCTGATCAACGGCTTCAAAAAGCACGGCATCCGCGTGCCTGAGGACGTTTCGGTAAGCGGATTTGACAACCTTGACGTTGCCAAATATTTTACACCGTCCCTCACAACCGTTAGCCAAGACTTTATCTCCTTAGGAGAAAATGCATTTACCCTGCTCCGCCAAGCAATCAAAGGTAACAAAACCAAGCGCATCACTATTCACACCGAACCCATTTTCCGCGACTCTACAGCCCCTGTTAAAAACCAAACCGCATCCCCCACTCAATCAAAATAAACTTTATGAGGTGAAATTATGAAAAAGACTTATCCCCGCATCATTTCTTTCCTTCTTGTTGCAGTTATGCTTTCAGCTATGCTGATATCCTGCACCAACCCCGACAAGAATGACGTCACAACCACCGCTCCCGACACAACCACCGCTCCCGATAAGTGGCAAATTCCCGAGGGCGAATACACCATCCCCAAGCAAGAGGGCTACAACCAAATCACCTTCTACTGGTCTCACCCCGGTGTTATTGAAAATTGCGACATTTGGGCTTGGTGGGACGGCAAGGAAGGCAGCGGCTACGTTATGCACCCCTGTGATTACGGTGCAAAGGTCGTGCTCAATATTCCCGAAGGCATTGAGCAGATCGGCTTTATCGTGCGCACAGGTTGCTCCGAGCCCGGCGGCTCCTCTTGGGGCGAAGCCACCAAAGATGCAACCAGCGAGGACCGTTTTGCAGTAATTGAAGGCAAGGAAACCTTCATTTATCTCAAGAGCGGCGACGCAGCACAGTACACCAGCCAGGACGGAGGCAAAACACTGACCATGATCAAGAAATTCACCCTTGCGGGAATGACAGACTTCCACAAGATCCAATACAACATCACTCCCAAGACTGCCATCACCAGCTACAAGCAGGTAAAGGTATATGAGGGCGATAAGGAACTCACCGTTCTGGAAATCAGCAATATGGGTAAGGAAGTTACCAGCGGCATCATCGAGGTTGAAGAAACGCTGGATATTTCGAAGAACTATCGCGTAGTCATTGAGGGCTACGGCGAAAAGGCAGTTGTTCCCACCTCTGTTTTTGATAGCAAATACTTCATTGATAACTACACCTACGACGGTGACGATCTCGGTGCCGTTATCAATGGCAATAACACAACCTTTAAGGTTTGGGCTCCCACCGCCTCCAAGATAGTGCTCAACCTCTTCAAATCCGGCCACGAGGGCTCGGCTTATGAAAGCGTTGATATGGTTAAAGGCGACCGCGGCGTATGGTCCTACACCGCGAACTGCGGCCACGGCACCTATTACACCTACACGGTAACCACCTCCGTTGATACGCAGGAAGCCGTTGACCCCTATGCAAAGGCTGCCGGCTTGAACGGTAACCGCGGCATGGTCGTTGACCTCTCCCGCACCAATCCCGACGGTTGGGGCGCAGGCTTCTCCACCGGCATCAGCACCTACTCCGACGCAACCATTTGGGAGGTGCACGTAAGAGACTTCTCCAACAAGATTGCATCCTCCAACTACAAGGGCAAATATCTCGCATTCACCGAGCGCGGACTTGTAAATGAGTACGGTCAAAGCGTTGGCGTTGATTACCTTGTAAAGCTTGGCATCACCCACGTACATCTGCTCCCTGTTTATGACTACGCAACCGTTGACGAGGCAAATCCCGATAGCCAATTCAACTGGGGATACGATCCCAAAAACTATAACGTTCCCGAGGGAAGCTACTCCACCAACCCCTATGACGGTGAGGTAAGAATTAGAGAATACAAGCAAATGGTGCAAGCCCTGCACGCGGCAGGCATTGGCGTTGTTATGGACGTAGTTTATAACCACACCTACGATGCAAACAGCTCCTTTAACAAGATCGTTCCTTATTACTACTACAGATACACCGCAACAGGTGCAAACTCCTCCGCCTCCGGCTGTGGTAACGACACCGCATCCGAGCGTTACATGTACGGCAAGTTTATGGTTGACTCGGTTGGCTACTGGGCATCGGAATATGACCTTGACGGCTTCCGCTTTGACCTGATGGGCCTGCACGACCTTGCAACTATGCAAGAGGTTGAAAACGCAATTCACACCGTTAACCCCGAAGCAATCATTTACGGTGAAGGTTGGACTATGGGCGCGACCATTGATAACAGCCCCATGGCAAACCAATCTCAAATCAGCAAGATCATTCCCCTTGAGGGCGCAATCGGTGGCATTGCGGTATTCAACGATGCAATCCGTGACGGTCTTAAGGGTAGCGTATTTACCGCAACCTCCAAGGGCTACATCAGCGGCAACGGCGCGGGCTCCTTCCCCAACGTTCTCTTCGGCATCAAGGGCGGTATGGCATCCGGCATGAGCTGGGAGGTTAAGAACGCTATGGTCGTTAACTACATGAGCGCGCACGATAACAACACCCTGTGGGATAAGCTCCTGCTCTCCAACCCCAACAACACCACCGAGGAAAGACTTGCAATGAACCGCCTTGGCGCTACCCTTTTGATGATCTCTAAGGGTATGGTGTTCTTCCAAGCGGGCGAAGAAATGCTGCGCACGAAGAACGGCGACGAAAACAGCTATAAGTCCAGTGACGCCATCAACAACATCGACTGGTCGGTTCTTAAGGAAGGTAGCAACGAGTATGAAATGATGCTTTACTATCAGCATCTTATTCGTGTAAGAAAAGAATACGAGATCTTTAGAACCAACAACACCGCCGTTATGGCAAACACCTCCTTTGGTGAGGGCAGAGCAGAAATCACCTTGGATAACCATTACGGTCAAAAGGCACGCATCATTTCCAACCCCACGGGCGAGGAAATGACCTATACCGTCTCCGGCGGCGTTTGGTATATGGTTGTTAACGGCACAACCGTTCTCGACGGTGCTCAAGTAGTAGAAGGCACCATCACCATCCCCGCTTACACGGCAGTTGTTCTTGTAAACGAAGGCTGCGTAACAAGCGGCAAATAAGCGATAACAATAAAAAGGCAGACATCTACGGGTGTCTGCCTTTTTGGATTTGGTAACAAAAAAATATACGAACAAATCAAATACCGAATGTCAAAAATCTTGATTTTTCCATATTTTTATGTTATAATATAAAATATAAAAACGAATCACCGACGGAAGGAGACTTATTTATGAATATCCTACACGTAAAATATGCCGCTGAGGTTGCAAGACTCGGTTCACTCAATAAGGCTGCAGAAACGCTTATGGTCGCACAGCCCAACATCAGCCGTTCCATCAAGGAGCTTGAGGCTGATCTTGGTATCACGCTCTTCCAACGCAGCGCAAAAGGTATGGTGCTCACGCCCGACGGTGAAGAATTTATGGACTACGCGCGCGATATTCTCAATCGCATCAGCAAGCTGGAGCACTCCTACCATGACGGCTCCCACAAAAAGCGTAAGTTTGGCATATCTGTTCCCCGCGCCTGCTACATCTCTGCCGCGTTCGCAGAGTTTTCCAAAAACATCGGTGACGGTGACGTAGAAATTTATTACAAGGAGACCAACTCCAAAAAAACCATTCAAAAGGTGTTGGACAATGAATACAAGCTCGGCATCATTCGCTACTCCGAAGCATACGACAAGCATTACAAAACAATGCTTGAGGAAAAGGGCTTGAATTGCGAGCTTGTGGCAGAGTTCTCCTACGTCCTTATCATGAGCCGTGACAATCCTTTGGCATCAAAAGAGACAATCACCTACGATGATCTCTCCTCTTATATCGAGATTGCACACGCAGACCCTTACGTTCCCACGCTTTCTATGTCCAAGGTGTTCCGCGAGGAGCTCCCCGATAAGATCGGCCAGCGCATTTTCGTGTTTGAGAGAGCAAGCCAGTTTGATCTACTTTCCGAAAACCCCAAAACCTTTATGTGGGTCTCCTCTGCTTCCGACAAAATACTCGACCGTTACAACCTTGTTCAACGCGTTTGCGAAGGGAATAAAAAGACTTATAAGGACATTTTGATCTATCATAAGGGATACCGTCTTTCCAAGCTCGACAAAGACTTTATCACTGCTCTTTGCGAAGCAAGAAGAAAGTTTTTGAAATAAAATATCATATATAAAATCAAGGATGGCTTTGTATTTTTGCAAAGCCATTTTCTTATCGATACATGATATATCGATATTGATAACACCGATATAACAATTTGGTTATTCACAAAGCGCGAAAAGTATGTTAAAATATTAACAGAAAGACAAGGAGGTGGCATATGAACGGCTATTCCATTCCAAAAGCAACGCTTGGCAGACTCCCGCAATACCTTCAATATTTAAAGGAACTTTCTCAAGCAAACGTTTCGGCAACCGCAATCGCCAAGGGGCTCTCGCTTGGCGAGGTTCAGGTCCGCAAGGATCTTGCAGTGGTCAGCGGCGCGGGAAAACCCAAGGTTGGTTACGAGCGCGCAAAGTTAATAGACGATCTGGAACGCAACCTCGGATATGAGAAACTTACGAACGCGGTTCTCGTTGGCGCCGGAAAGCTCGGCCGTGCACTTCTCGATTACGACGGTTTTGAAGAGTTTGGCGTGCGCATCGTGGCAGGATTTGACTGTAACGATCAAGCGCTTCCGCTCGGCAAAAATGCCAAAGCAATTCTTCCTATTAAGGATATCGGCACTTATTGCTTGCAAAACAACGTCAAGCTCGGCATTGTAACCGTGGGTCAAGGCTCGGCACAAGACGTTTGTGACACACTGGTGGCAAGCGGCATTGAAGCCATTTGGAATTTTGCGCCTTGCACGCTGAAGGTTCCCGCAGGGGTTCTTTTAAAGCAAGAAAACCTCGCGCTCTCGCTCGCACACCTCAACAATCAAATCAGTAAATAAATCCCAAAGGAGATATTATACATTATGGAGAACAAGACTTATCAAATCGTTGACAGTGTAGAGGCACTGCACGGAGCAATCGCTCGTGTCAGAGCTGCACAAAAGATATTTGCAACCTACACCCAAGAGCAGGTTGACAAGATCTTTTTGGCGGCGGCATCTGCTGCAGACAAGGCAAGAATCTCTCTTGCAAAGCTCGCCGTTGAAGAGACGGGAATGGGTATCGTAGAGGATAAGGTAATCAAGAACCACTACGCTGC
>JAZRKS010000200.1:0-15438 GCA_045646445.1 Eubacteriales bacterium
AGTGTTGTCTTCCTAAGACCGCTTGGCCTCCGACTTGGGCAAGGTTTATCTAGAGGGTGGCAAAAAGGTTTACAAGCGCAAGGGCGTTTCCTATGACATCATTGCCGAGGTCGACCTCGACACGGTAAACGTTGTCAGCCACAAGGATATTCTGCTTGATGCAACGCTTTCAAACGTTGTTTACGTTCCCGAAAGCTACTATTACGTCAAGGATGGCAATAACGTAACCGTCACCCCCGACTATATCACCAAGGTGATCGAGTATGAAATCGAGCGCGACGGCGACGGCAAATATCTTGGCGGACGTTATTATTACGTCAATCTGGCAACCAACGAGCGCATACGCGTAAACCGCAGCTATGGCGAGCCTCTTTATCGCTATCAGTACAAGGGCAACACCTATGAGGCAACGCTTGGCATCAGCGCTTTGGGTCTGTTAGTTTCCTGCAACGGCAATCTGTTGGATTACAACATTTCCAACTCCGGCATGGGAGATGCGGGCGTTACCGAATACGAAACCGTTACCGCAACCGACAACTTCCGCCGTTTGCATATGCAATTGCTTTATTTCTCGCTCGTGGGTGACGTTGACCCTGTAGAGTTCCAAGAAAAGATGGGCATGAGCGTTGAGGAATACCTTGCAAGTGAGGCTAAAAAGCCGATCGCAACCATTTCCGCTTACGTTGAGGACTACGCAAGAGCGCTCAACGGTTACACCTATTATGACGAGAACGGCGACGAGCTTCGCTACTATGATGAAAACAACGCGCAGTATTTCGTATATAACTTCTATCAATACTCTGATTGGAAGGTTCTTGTTACCGTAGAGCTCTTTACCAAGGATGAAAACGGCGAATTTGTTACCAACTCCCCCGACGGCGTGGTTGGCAAATTCTACGCTTCCACCGCAATTCTTGAAAAGCTTGTAGGAGACATCGACCGTCTCTTGAACCAAGAGCTCATCGATAGCGAAACAAAATATTAAACAAACAAAAAGGGTACTCTGCCACGGCAGAGTACCCTTTGTTTTTGTGCGGTTTTATTGGTCTTGGTTCAAATTTTTGATAAAGTCGATCAATTCCGTAAAGCCGCCCTGTGGGTAAGCGGAAATATCGGCGCCCTTGGAGTTGAGCAAGCAATCGGTCAAAAGGAACACACGCGAACCGAGCTGTTCGGCAATCATATCCTCGGCTACGTCGTTGCCAACCATCAGACATTCCTCGGGGCAAACGCCCATTTTTTGCATCACGTCACGGTAATACTCAAGGTTTGGCTTGCAAAAACGGGAGTTTTCGTAGGTGGTGTAAAGCTCAAAATCCGAGGTGGAAAGTCCTGCCCAAGCAATGCGGCGCTCGGTTGCCATTGCGGGGAAGATGGGGTTGGTGGCAAGAGCCGTGCGCAGTCCGCACGCGTGAACAGTGTCGATCACCTCACGTGCCGCAGGGGTGTAGCCGCAAGAGGACTGTGCTTTGTCGAAATCCTCGCGGTAGAATGCGGCAAAGTGCTCCTCGTCCTGTCTTGCGGGCTTGCCGTAGGCAGCCTCAAAGCCCTGCCAAAAGCGCTCCTCATTGGTTGTCGTTCCGTCGTTTTTGACCATAGCGGCAGTGCCTTGCCAAATGGAGTCGATCAGCTTTTGCGGCTCGTAGCCGTGGGGGGCGAGGCGGCGCGCAAGTCCGCCAAAATATGCTTTGATAAATAGGTTTTGATCCATGGGCAAAAGAGTGCCGTCAAGGTCAAACAAAACGGTGGTTATTTTCATACGGTCTCCTTTTCATCTCCTTTTGGGCGTTCGGGTGTCACGTCGGGCAGGATGTCCTCATCGTTGGGGGTGGTCTTTAAGAAATAGAGCATAAAGGGAATGGAGATCAGTCCCGTGATCACGTCGGCAACGGGTTGTGCCATTTGAATACCCTTGAGTGCAAGGAAGTGATGCAAAAGAAGAAGGACGGGGATAAAAATGGCGCCCGAGCGCAAGAGCGAGAGCAGGGAAGCAATGCCTGCGCGACGAATGCTTTGGTAGAGCATATTGACGGGAACGGAAAGAGAGAGGAACAAAATGCCAACGGTTGCATAACGCAGTGCGGGAACACCGATTTCGCGTACCTCGGGGTGCTCTTGGAACAAATGCACGATGGGCTCTGCAAAAATAAAACCAAGGGTTGCCAAAACGCTCAGCATGCAAAAGCCAAACACGGTGGTAAAAATCAAGCCTTTTTTCACGCGGCGATACTTTTTGGCTTGATAGTTAAAGGATGCCACGGGTTGAAATCCTTGACCGATGCCGAGGCCGACGAACATCACCAAGGAGGAGAAGCGGTTGACCACGCTCATTGCGGCAATGGCGGCGTCTCCAAAGGGTTTTGTCAAATTGTTCAGGAGTCCGCCCGAAATGGAGTTTAAGCCTTGGCGAATGAGGGAGGGGAAGCCCACCTTGCAAATGCCGAGATATTCACCGGCATCGCGGCTGATGGCGCGAACGGAAAGTGTGCTTTGCGCCATACGCAAATACAAAACGACCAAAATGCAAAAGCTGATCAATTGCGAAATTGCCGTTGCCATGCCCGCGCCAAAAACGCCGAGACCGCATACACGGATCAAAAGAAAATCGCCAAAAATGTTCAAAATGCCGCCCGTGGTCAAGCCGATCATTGCATAAAACGCCTTGCCCTCGTAGCGCAGATTGTTATTGAGTATCAGCGAACCGATCATAATGGGGCAAGCGGTCAATACCCAAAAGCCGTAGTCGCGCGCATAGGGGAGAATGGTCTCGGTGCTGCCCAAAAGGCGGAGCAGGGGATTGAGGCAGATCAAGCCGCTAATTGAGAGGATAAGTCCCACGCCAATGCCGGTAAAGAATGCGGTGGAAACGTAGCGCGTGGCGCTTTTGGTGTCCTTGTCTGCCAATGCCTTTGAAACAAAGGTGCCCGAGCCGTGTCCAAGCATAAAAGCAATTGCCTGAATAATCGATTGCAAAGTGAACAATATTCCCGTTGCCGCCTGCTGACTCTCACCGAGAGCACCCACAAAATAGGTGTCGGCAAGGTTATAAATGCCCGTGATGAGCATAGATACGGTGGTGGGAATTCCAAGACCGATGATGAGCCGCGCAATGGGCGTTTCGGTCATTTTTTTATAGTAAATATCTGCTTGCGTCATAGAGTGCTCCTTGCTTTTTATCACCCCTATTATACAAAGGATTTGCCAGGATTTCAACTCGAAAATGTAAATATTCTGTTTTTATTGCGCAAAGTCTGCAAAAATCTGCAAAAAGAAGCGGAATTTGAAAAAAGCAGATAAAAAAATTGGTGTGAACTCTTGACAAAAGCACTCTGCTCGTTGTATAATAAGACATAGGAATGAACTTTTTTGAAAGGGGTTATACTATGGGTTCCATTTTCTTTGAATTTCTCGCCACAGGCGGAGCACCGAGTTCTGTTGTTTGGGCGACCGATAAGCTGACCACTCTTGCAGCTATCATGAAAATTCCCGCTATCGTTATGTTTATTTTGGGTGCAGCAGTTGCACTGTTTGTAGGTCTGTTCGGTTATAAGTGCGTTAAGCTGCTTTGCGGCCTTGGCTTTGGTGCTGCAGGCTTTGCAATCGGTTACGAGCTGCTTCAGTTCCTGAACGGACACTTCGGTTGGAAACTCCCCGGCTTTGTTGCTATCATTGCAGGCGGCATTTTGCTGATCGTTTTGGGCTTCTTGGCATTCAAAAAGTTTGCATACGCACTCTTTGGCTTGATTGGTTTCTCGGTATTCGTATTTGCATACTTTGTTCACCCCAGTTACCTCATCGCAGCAGTAATCGGTGTTGTTGTAGCTCTTCTTTCCACTTACTTCGTTCGCATGGCAGTTGCCGTTATCACTTCCTTCATTGGTAGCTTTACCCTTGTTGGCATGCTGTCTGCTATCCTTCCCCAAATTTCCTACATCAACTATCGCGAAGGCCTCACCAGCAAAATGGTAGCCATCATGATCTTCTTGGTATTCGTAGGAATTCAGCTCGGCACTACTATGCCCGCTAAGAAGGCAGCGCAAGGCGTTAAGAGAGTGAAGATCCGCCGCGTATTTGACGGCTGGTGATTTGGACTGTCGGAATTTGCGCAGAACAAAAGCCACACCCAAGTGGCAACTCGAATTTTAATTCAATTTCAAACACACTCTTATAGGAAGAAACCCGTCGAGGAAATCGACGGGTTTCTCCATTTTTTATGTGTGGCTTTTTAGCCGCGCTCGACCTCTCTGCCGTACGCCTGTACGGCGACGATAGGCCGATCACGTCTTCTGCATCAAATTCCGGCAGTCCTACGGACTGCCATGATTCGCGCAGAACAAAAACCATAAAAAGAAATTCGGTTCTATGAGAGCCGAATTTCTTTTTTTGAAAAAAGATAAAGTTTTTTTGCAAAAGGGCTTGCAATTTGCTCAAAACTATGATATAATATTGAGCGTTGCAGAAATGCACACAGGGGTATAGCTCAGTTGGTAGAGTACTGGTCTCCAAAACCATGGGTCGTGGGTTCGAGTCCTTCTGCCCCTGCCAAAAAGAAAAGGGATGGCAATCGCCATCCCTTTTCTTTTTGGCAGGGGCAGAAGAGAGGAAAAAGCACGTGCGAGGCGAAGCCGAGCCGTGGCGATGTTTGTGTTTTCGCTTGCGAAACGGTGGCGTTTAGCCACCGAACAAACTCGCGCCTCGATGCTTTGGCATCGAGGCTTGGTTCAGAGTCCTTCTGCCAAAAAATCCAAGTCGAAAGACTTGGATTTTTTCATTTGTGCCGCAGGCACAACATCATTTGCGTGGCACACGCAACATCATTTGAGCGTCAGCTCAACATCATTGCCGCCCCGCGGCTCAAATGAACGATGTTGCACCGTTGGTGCAAATGAAGTTGCCTTCGGCAAATGATGTGATGCTTCGCATCAATGATGTTGCGCTTTGCGCAAACGGAATTAGACCGCTCCCTTTGTGCGCTAAGATATAGTTGTATTTTTGTCGAAAGTATGCTATAATGTTATTTAGAAAGGCGGTGGTATCGTGAGAGAAGATAAGCTTGGTGATCTTTCAATGGAATTATCCGTTGAGTTTTTGCAATTAACCAAAGAGCTTCGCGCAAAGCACGAAAACGTGATCTCAAATCAAATTGGCAGAAGCGCAACGAGCATTTGCGCCAACATTGCCGAAAGCAAATATGCTCACGGTCGCGCCGACTTTATTTCAAAGCTTGAAATATCGCTTAAAGAAACCAACGAAACAAGCAAATGGCTTGAAATGCTTTGGAAAGGCGATTATATCGATGAAGCAAGATATAAAGTTCTTGACCGTAAGTGTTCGACGATAAGATTTTTGCTTGTAAAATCTATTACAACAGCAAAAAAGAATATAGATTCCGCAAAGGAGAAAAAGTAATAATGTTCAACGATATTAAATATGTTTCTATAACAGAACTTGGATTAAGCCAGATTTATCTCAACAATCAAAAACTGTTGAACATTGAAAAATGGTTTAATCCCAGTGATTTATCAAACTTTCAACCTTTACCCGTACACGAATTTGGCAATGAAAGGTTAACCTTAACTGATGGTCACAGCAGAGCATTCGTTGCCTATAAACACGGTGTTAATAAAATTCCTGTTGTCTATGACACAGATGACATAGTAACGTCGAAAACAGGTCAAATGCTTTATAAAAATAATATTATTTGGTGTGAAAGATTTGATATAAAGAATATATGCGATTTGGAGTCGCGTATCATTTCTAACGAAGAATATCAAGATCTGTGGATAGAAAGATGTAATAAAGCATACAATTTGTTGACTCAAACGACAGAAAATCAAAGATTAGGTTTTAATTTGTTGCGTCCTAATTTGTTCCTTTATGGATCGACTGAGAATTTAGATATCCTCTTTTTTGAGAATGAAAAAGGGGATTTGTTTGAGTTACAAATAAACAATACATAGCTTCGTTTGCAAGCATGGCGTTGCTCCCCGGAAGATAGCGGTTACTGTCAACTCCCGTCAATACCAAGGGATAAGTCTACCCACCAACTAAAAACCACGGATCAATTTCGAAAAAACTTACGGTATGGATCGATTTTGAAAGGGCATCACAAAAAATCCAAGTCCAAAGACTTGGATTTTTTCATATTTATAAGTTGTTTTCTTCTTTTTTGTATTTTTTTGTTGTAAATTCGCAAAGTTTGTGTTATAATATTGAATTGTAATTTTTTGGAAAGCAGGACGATGTGTAAAAAATGAACAAACGCCATTCTCTTTATATAAAAAATCTGCTGATGCCGTGCCTTTTGTTTTCGGTTATCACGGGTGTGGTTTCCTCTGTTTTTGTTGTTGCATTTAAAATTGCATCGAGCCACGTTGTGCATTTATCCGAGAGCATTTACGAGTACGTGCAGTCAGCACCGCAGCTTTTGCCGTTGTTGCTCATCGGTGCCGTTGTGTTGGGCTTTGTTGCAAGCTTGATCATAACCTTTTCACACAGTTGTCGCGGCGGTGGCATTCCCACGTCTATTGCGGCAATTCGCGGCATTGTCAATTTTAATTGGATCAAAAGCGTTTTCTTTCTTCCCATTTCTGCCTTAATTTCTTTCTTTGTAGGCATTCCGCTTGGCACCGAGGGTCCTTGCGTACAAATGGGTACGGCAATTGGTGACGGTGTTATTCAGGTGATCGGTGGAAAAAAGCACAAGGGTTGGCGCCGTTATATGATGTTTGGAGGCGCCGCATCCGGCTTTGCTTTGGCGACGGGTTCACCCATCACTGCTATTTTGTTTGCCATGGAGGAGCTGCACAAAAGCTTTTCTCCGCTGCTTTTTTCGGTAGCGTCCATCTCCGTCATTGTCAGCCAACTCATCTCGCGTTTTCTTTCAGGGTTGGGCTTGGGAACGGTTCACCTGTTTGAAATCAAGGTACTGGACACGCTGCCTCTGGCGCACATTTACATCCCGTTGGTCATTGGTCTTTTGTGCGGTATGTGTTCGGTGATGTTTATCAGGCTTTACAATCAAATCGATACTTTGGTAAAGAAGAAATTGAGCGTCCTGCCGCTAAAATACAAGCTCCCCATTCTTTTTGCGCTTGTTGCGCTGTGCGGATTTTTCTTTTCTCAAATCCTCGGCTCGGGACACACGCTTGTTGAAATGCTGATTTCCGAGGACCGCTTGAGAGCCGAAACGGTTTGGTATCTGCTCATTATCTTTTTTGCTGTAAGAGTTATTTTGATGATGGTATCCAACACCGTGGGAGTTACGGGCGGCATCTTTTTGCCCACGCTTGCGTTTGGCGCTATTTTGGGTACGCTCGGGGCAGAAGCATTTATGGCACTCAATCTCATTGGCAAGGAGCATTACACGCTTTTGGTTGTGGTTGGCATGGTGTCCTTCCTTGGGGCGTCCATGCGCATTCCGGTAACGGCGTGTGTGTTTGCCGTTGAAGCGCTTGGCGGATTTTATAACGTTCTGCCCATTATGCTGTCTGTTACGGCGGCATTTATTGCGGTTAAGGTATCCGGACTTTCCGACTTTACCAGCACGGTTATCAAGGCCAAGGCAAATGCCATTCACAAGGGCAAAAAGCCGCACGTAATTGAGGTTCCCCTCACCGTAGGCAAGGATTCGTTTGTGATCGACAAGGATATTCGCGATATTCTTTGGCCTGCATCCTGCACGTTTCTCTCTATTGAAAGAGGGCCTAACAAAACGGGCAAGATCGGCATTGCCGAGGGCGATATTTTGACCGTGCACTACACGACCTATGACCCCATAGCAACGGCAAACGAATTTGAAGTGCTTGTGGGAAATCAAAGCGAAGAAATTGATATTATTATGCGTCCCGAATAAGAAAAGCTCCAAGCCGCAAGGCTTGGAGCTTTTCCCCCTTTGCAAAAGGGGAAATTTAGGAGCCCCTTGCATTTTTGGCTTGTATGTGTTATAATAAAGTCAGAATTTTTGCACCCCGAGGAACGCTTATGAAACTCTACGCCCCTACATATTACAAAAAATTCAAATGCATTGCAGACAAGTGCGAGCACAGCTGCTGCATTGGATGGGAAATTGATATTGATAAGAATACCCTCCAAAAATACGAAAAGCTGAAAGACGGCTACGGTGCCGTTATCAGGGATAGTATTTCTATGCAAGATACACCGCACTTTCAACTTTGCGCAGGCGACAGATGCCCTCATCTTGACGAGTACGGGCTTTGCAAAATCATCCTCGGTGTTGGTGAAGATTATCTTTGCGATATCTGCCGCGAGCATCCAAGGTTTTATAATTTTACAAGCGTTGCCGAGGTCGGTCTCGGCATGTCCTGTCCCGAGGCGGCAAGACTTATCCTGTCGTCCCCGGATTTTGGAACATTCGAGGAAATCGGCGAGGTTGCAACCGAACCCGACGACGTTGCTTTTGACGGTCGCGCGGAGCGCAGCAAGGTATATGCAATTCTGCAAGATACCGCCGATGATTACATAAGCGCACTCGATAAAATCTATCGCGCGTATTCCATTGATGTAGGCGAGGACAACCGTTGGTTGAAAATACTTGATTCATTGGAATATCTCAATGCCAACCACAAGCAATTATTTATGCAGTATTCATCAGCACTCCGCCCCGAAGGAGAGGAGAAGGGCGCATATTTGAAACGCTTTTTGGCGTATCTCATCTACCGTCATTGCACCGAAGCCGTTGACGGGGACGATTTTGACACGCGCTTGTCCTTTTGTCTGTTTTGTGAGCGCCTGCTCGCATCGTTGATATGCTCCCAAGGGGCAGAATCCTTATACGAGGTCGCAACCTTGGCAAGTATCCTCTCGGAAGAAATCGAGTATAGCGACGATAACACGTGGGCGTTGATGGGATAAAAGAATTTCACTTGCAAGAAAATCAATTTTGTGTTACCGAATGATAATATGAATTTATAAAAAGGAGATTTATGCTATGACACCGAAAGAACAATGCGAAATTTTGCTTGAAAAATTGCTCCCCTTTGCGGAGAACCAAATGAAGAAATATCGCGAGTTTTATCCGTTTGCAGCAGTCCTTTTAGATGATGATTCCGTCGAATTGACTGCGAGCTATGATGGAAACGAGCACCCCGAACCGAAAGCTGTTCTCGAGGATTTGAAGCAGATTCATAAGAAGCTTGCCGGCGAGGGAAAAATCAAAGCCAGCGGCATTGTTTGGAATGCGGGTGTAAATTCTGCAGATGGCAAACCAATCGACGCTATTATTGTTAGTTTGGAGCACAAGGACGATTATTCCGTAATTGTAGGCGAGCCCTATAAAATCGGACTCTTCAAAAAGGTCAGCTTTGGCAATTTGTTTGCTATGGAAGGAAAGCACGACATTTTTTGATTTTGCGCCTTCCGGAGCACAACCACCTCACACCAAGAAAGGAGCCACGTTATGTCATCTAATTCAGGTACATTTAGGCTAGTCATCAAAATTCTTCTCACACTGGCGTTTTGCGTTGCAACTCCCTTTGTGCTATTGTTTGCACTGATTCTTTTTGCATTTGGTGTACCGCAGGTGGCTATTTTATTGCTTTTTATTCCTGCCATTATTCCCGCAATCTGGATGAAAAGAAGAAAGCCCTACCTCATTATCTTTTGCTCTTTGTTTTTGATGGTGGCAATCATGTCGGGCGTGCAATGGGGCATTGCAGAGTATGAAAGAAGCATCACCATTGATGTTGCCCCCAACATCAACGTGGACGAATATATGCCGTTCCGTGAGGATTCCAAAATTGTCAAAATAGATAGTAAGACTCTTAAGTTCACAGAGGACGACGACCTGCCGCGCATCGACGGTGCTTCGGCAGCGTTTCCCGTGTATTCGGCATTCGTCAACGCGGTCTATCCCAATACCAAAGAGACCGAGCTGTATGGTGGTGTGTTTGAATATAATACAACCGATTACGGCTATCGTCTGCTTGCACAAAGGGATACTGATATTTTTATTGGTGCAGGACCATCCAAAGCGCAAGTTTCCTATGCAGAGCAGTGCGGAACAACCTTTGTCTACACGCAAATCGGGTGGGAAGCATTCGTGTTCTTCGTGCACAAGGATAACCCCATAGAGTCGCTTACCGTTGAGCAGATAAAGGGAATCTATTCGGGCGAGATAACCAACTGGAGTGAGGTTGGCGGCAGTGGCGAGGAGATCATTCCGTTCCAACGCGACGAGGGAAGCGGTAGCCAAAGTATGATGCTCCGCTTTATGGGCGACACCCCATTGATGGAAGCTGAAACTGTAACGATTCAAGGTATGGGAGCCGTTATCGAGCAGGTGGTGGACTACCAAAGTCGCGCGGGCTCTATCGGTTATTCCTTCCGTTATTACATCGAGGGCATCGTGCAAAATCCCGAGGTTAAAATGATTGCCGTGGAGGGTGTTGCGCCTACGGCGGAGAATATTCAAAACAATACCTATCCCATCATTACCCCCGTTTATGCGGTAACGTATAAGAATAATCCCAATCCCAACGTAGCCCGTCTTGTTGAGTGGATCCTTTCCGAAGAAGGACAATATATCATTGAGCAAACCGGCTATGTGGGCATGAAAAAAGACGATTGAGCAATCAATCGTCTTTTTTTCGGTATATTTACTGCACGATCTGTACCTTAAGCAGATTGGTGGTACCCTCAATGCCAAGGGGAACGCCTGCGGTGATAACGGCTTTGTCGCCGGTAACAACAAGGTCATTCTGCTTTGCGCAGTCGATGGCGTGGGTGAAGAGTGCATCGGTGTTGCTTTGGTGCAGAGCCAAAACGGGAATGACACCCCAAGAGAGGGAGAGCTGATGATAGGTTCTGCGCTCGGGGGTTGCCGCAACAATCATTTGTTCGGGGCGGAACTTCGATACGCGTCTTGCAGTCAGACCCGAGGTGGTAACCGCAATAATGACCTTTGCACGTACGTCGCGCGCGGTGGTAGCGGCTGCATCACAAATCGCGTTGGTAACGTCGGATGTGTCGGAGTCATAGCGAATACCGCTATACGTATCCATATCAAAGGCATCCTCTTCGGCTTGCTCTGCAATTTGTGCCATAACGCCAACAACAAGGGCGGGGTGGTCGCCTGCGGCGGTCTCGCCCGAAAGCATAACGGCGGAGGTACCGTCGAATACGGCATTTGCTACGTCGGTAATTTCTGCACGGGTGGGGGTGGAGGAGTGGATCATCGATTCCAGCATTTGTGTAGCGGTGATGACCATTTTACCCGATTGATAGCACTTGCGAATAAATCTCTTTTGCAAGCCGGGCAGGCGCTCAAAGGCAACCTCAACACCCATGTCTCCGCGCGCGATCATAATGCCGTCGGAGTGGCGCAGAATGGCGTCAAAGTTGTTTACGCCCTCAATGTTTTCAATCTTGGAGATGATCTTAATATCGTGTCCACCGTGGTAGTCAAGGAACTTGCGCAATCCAATGACATCCTCTTTGCAACGAACAAAGGATGCGGCAACAAAATCCACGCCTTGCTCAATACCAAAAATGAGGTCAGATTTATCTTGCTCGCTCAAATAAGGCATATCAATGTGAAAATTGGGAATGTTGATGCTCTTGTGGTTAGAGAGAGGACCGCCAACGTCAACGCGACAAACAACGTCGGTCTCGGTGGTGTCGGTTACGGTCATAGCAACCTTGCCGTCGTCCAAAAGGAGGCGTACGCCTGCATAAAGCTGACGGGGCAGATCGGGGAAGGTGATAGCCGCACGGGTTTTATCGCCCATTACGTCGGTAGTGGTTAAAGTAAAGGTGTCGCCCTTTTTCAGGGTGATCTTGCCGTCCTCAAAGTCACGCAGGCGAATCTCGGGGCCCTTGGTGTCAAGCAGGATAGCGGCAGGTACACCGAGGCGGTCTCTTACGCGACGGAAGAGCGCCATAGCGCTTTTATGGTATTCGTGCGTGCCATGCGAAAAGTTAAAGCGAGCAACGTTCATGCCGTTTTTCAGCATTTCCGTCAAGATCTCCTCTTTCAGGCAAGCAGGACCGAGTGTGCAAACGATTTTGGTTTTTCTCATATACATAATTCCTTTCCGAAATTACTCCATTTTCATAATACCACAAAATTATGTCTAAACTGTGTACAAATCAATTTTTTTGAAAAAAAGAGAGAAGAAAACATCTTCGCGGTTTTGCAACCTCTTGCTTTTTTGTGGCGGTGTGTGGTACAATAAGGCAAGGAAGGGTGAATGAGGGAAAAGAACGCTAACCAATTAAGATTTGCTTTTTTTAATTCCGCAAACTTGTATTTTCACAAAAATGTAAATTTATCTTTCATTTGTGTAACCTTTCCTTCCCAAACGGTGCTTATTAGGGTGATGGCCTTCCAATACAAAAGAAAGGAGATGATAGCTTTGGATGATAACAGAATCGTTGAATTGTTTCTGATGCGTGATGAGAAAGCCATTGAAGAAACTGCCAAAAAATACGGAAAACGCTTGCGTTCCTTATCTCGCGGAATCGTTAAGGATTCTCTGACGGCAGAGGAATGTGAAAACGATACATACCTCGAAGCGTGGAACAGCATTCCACCACATGAACCAAGAGGGTATCTGTATGCTTTTCTTGCACGAATTATCCGCCATATTTCCTTGAACTGTTGCCGTGATCGCAGCCGTCTTAAGCGCAGCGCACTGATTTGCGAGCTCAGTGCCGAGATGGAGCAATGCATTCCCGCGCCCGATAACTATGCGTGTCGCTTGGATGATATTGTGCTTGCCGAAGCACTCAATCGCTTTTTGTCTACGCTTGATGAGCAAAAGCGAAATATTTTTGTTCGACGGTATTGGTATTTGGATTCCATAACTGCTATATCCAAGCGTTTTTCTCTATCGGAAAGCAAAGTTAAAACCACGCTCTTCCGTTGCCGTAAT
The DNA here is from genome assembly GCA_045646445.1 of Eubacteriales bacterium. GTDB lineage: Bacteria > Bacillota > Clostridia > Oscillospirales > CAG-272 > UMGS1865. The sequence continues at coordinate 12,894 of JAZRKS010000200.1, forward strand.
CAATTAAGAGAGCACCTTGAAAAGGAGGGATACACCGTATGAAAGGAAATGAATTTTTAGACAAAATGGAGCTTATCGATCCTGCGTATATAGAAGCGGCAGATGTTACGGCATCTGTTAATCGTTTGGGGTGGCTCAAAAAATGCGGCATTGTAGCGGCTTGTTTAGTACTTCTTGCCGGCATTGGCTTTGGTGGATACGCCTATGCCATGGAGGTTGAGGAATACAATGAGGCAGTTCGGTTTTTTAATGAATATAATCTTTCAACCGAGGGGCTTACCCGTCAAGAGATCAAAAACGTTTATCGTGATATCATCACAAAGTCCTTTTCCGATCCCAAAACCGCCGAGGTCATTATCCACAGTCTTTCCAATGACGGTATTGAAGGGAATGAAATTTTTCAAGAAGATCCCACTCCCGAGGATATTGAAAAGCTATGGAACGATAAAAATATGTGGTATCCTACCATCGAACAGAACGGCATTCACTATGAATACCATTCCGATTGGATAGATTCTGATCGGTATTGGTGCTACGTTGAAAAATACGATGGTGATAAGCTACTTTGGCGAACATCTCTTCCCGATTACAGTTCCGGGATAATACGGGGATGTAAAGTTGTATCAGATGGCGTTATTGTGTATGGTCAATGTAGTATATGGAAGTTTAGCGAGGATGGAAGGATTCTTTGGACTCAGGGGGTAATTGACAGAGGGGGTACCCAATTTATAAGAGCCGTGGTAGAGAACGATGATGGTAGTTATGCTGTTTTTAGCGAAGTGTATTCCCAACTATGTTTAAGCCAAATTTCCAAAGACGGCGAAAGAATTTATTCTAACGAAGAACTTGTTTCGGTAGGAACAATAGAAAACGCTGTTTGTTTTGGGGACGGCTATCTAGTGCAAACGCGCCTGAGCGAAGCGGATGAACAGGGCTATTGGATGCAAGCTTATAACAAAATTATAAAAGTTGATCGCAAGGGGAATATTTTGGAGTCTTTTTCTTATAAGACAGAGGGGATTAGCTACCACATCACCGATATGATCGAGTTTGGCGGGAAAATCTATCTGTCAGCTTATGCAGTACCAACGGTAGATGCGCAAGAGCCGCTTGCTTATATGGAGATTGCAAGCATTCTAAAATATTTGCGTGACAATCGTATTGTGATCATTTCCAGCGAGGAATTTACACCGATCGTTCGAGAAAATTATACGGCAATGTTGTTGGTATGTGATCCTGACATAGGAACGCCGCAAGCTTTTTACTCGGTCAAAGGCTCTCTTGGAGGCAAATTTTCCCTGAGTGATTCCGGAGATCTCGTATGGGATGTGGAGAGCATCACTACCGCGAAGTATACTCACGCAAGCTCTCATTCTATTGCCGGAACTTGCTATGTGTTCCGCTATACATTTGACGAAACAGGAGCACTAAAAGGACAAGAAAAAACGGATGAAATAACAGAATATCGCCGTTAAAGATTCCCGCCCGCCATTTTGGCGGGCGTTCGTTTTGCAAGAACAATTACTATTGTTTATCCGCTTTTTGTTTTCTAAAATTTTTAGCAGCGGGGCGTCGAGGACGTCGCCCCCTACGAGGAATCTTTCCCCTCTGCTTTTCAGCATTTTATTGTTTATCAAAAATATATGTGCATCAAACTTGCACAAGGTAAACAACATTTGTAGGGGGCGACGTCCTCGACGCCCCGAAAACGAGCGATTACCGTAAACAAGGGGCTTACAAGTTGAACGCCTCTCGCATAATCTTTTAATTTTTTAGAAAAAAAGAGAAAACATCTTTACATTTTCGCGCGGGCGTGTTAAAATAAAATAAAGAATTATAATTCAATATAAAGAGAGGTATCTTTTTATGACCGCAAAAGAACGCTTTTTAGAAATTTATAACGAAAAAATCACCCGTGAGGGTTCGGACAAGCTGCTTGATTTTCTGCTCAACGGCAGCGACTTTTTCACCGCGCCTGCCAGCACGCGCTACCACGGTGCGTACGAGGGCGGACTTGTTGAGCACAGTCTCAACGTTTACGATTGTCTGGCGGATATGATGGAACGCTTGAAGGAACGCTACGGCATCGAATACCCCGAGGAGAGCATTGCCATTGCGGGTCTTTTGCACGACATCTGCAAGGTCAATTTTTACAAGACAAGCTATCGCAACGTCAAGGACGAGACCGGCAGATGGCAGAGCGTGCCGTATTACACCATTGAGGATACACTTCCTTACGGTCACGGTGAAAAGTCCGCTTACATCGTGTCTGCTTATATTCGCCTGACACGCGACGAGGCATTTGCCATTCGCTATCACATGGGCTTTTCGGGCACCGAGGACCCCGGCAACGTAGGCCGCGCGCTTGAAATGTTCCCCTTGGCGTATGCTACCTGCTGCGCCGATATGGAAGCCGCATTCCTTTTGGAAGGCAAGCTCGCGGGAGAGAATAAATGAAGCACTATTCCAACCCCACCCACCGCGCACTGATCCATTTGTGCTATCTCTTGCCGCTGATCTTTGGCATTCTGCTCCTCATTTATGC
>JAZRKS010000201.1:0-5688 GCA_045646445.1 Eubacteriales bacterium
TTAGTTTCCAAGAGATAGAGGGTGTACTCTGCCTCGAAGGTGCCGCGAACAGCAGCAAAGAGGTCATCGGTGAATGCTATATAAGAAACAGTGTAGTCGGTGGTGTTTTTGCCTGCATCATCCTTCTTGATATCAACTACCTTTACGGTGTAGTAGATAGTAGAGGTGGAGTTGTGAGCAGTAAAGGTCCAACCGTTGAATACGCTTGCATCCTTAGCGTAAAGAACATCCAGAATAGCCTTGGGAGCAGTGTTGGTATCGTTGCTTTCAAGGGGCTTGGTGGTATCTACGGTAATGATTTGATCATCGGGTACGTCAACGTCGCCGTCCTTCATTTGTGCAAGCAGATCGTTAGCCTTTTCCTTAGCGGAGAGGAAATCGGTGGTGTTTTCGCCGGACTTGATGCATTCAGCAATCAGAGCTTGTGCATTCTCAATGGTGTTGAGGTTGTCCTTGTAATCATCGTACTTGTATTCCTTGAAGGAGATAGTAGCCTCGGTAGCGGTAGAGGTCTTTTCAAAGTAAACGAGGTAAGCGCACTTGTCACCGGAAATAGCAGCAAAGGTGCCTGCCTTGTTGGAGGTGCTGAAGATATACTCGCCAATGTAGCTGTTGAGCTCGGGGGAGTAGGTATCCTTACCGTCGGTGGTTGTCTTGGTGTAATTGGTGGTGGTCTTAAGGCCGAGCTCCTCGAGCTTTGCGGTCAGGGCATCACCCTTCAGCTCGGTGAGAGCGAGGCGGTCTTGGTTTGCAAAGTGCTTTGCAACGGTGCTCTCGAAGCGAGCCTCCATAAACTTATCGGAGAAGAACTCACGAATCATGGAATCCTGTGCACCGGTGAAGGAGAAATACTTGGTTTCAAAGAAGCCTGCAGGGTTCTTGTCAATGTAGTTTTGCAGATCGGAGGAGGAGGGATCCTCTTGGAACTGGAAGTTCATGTGATCGCTGTACTTGGAGTACATGATCATAACCTTTGCGGCATCTTCAATGTCGGAGGTCTTGAAGTTTTCACCGATATACTCGTTCAGGAAGTAATCAAAGGTGTAGTTGTATTGTGCAAAGCCGAGGTTGAGGTAGAGGTTTTGTACCCAGGTAACTACGTCCTTAGCGTCCTTTTTGTCGTGAGCCTCGTACTTCATGCCTGCATTGATAGCAGCATCTGCACCTGCAACCAGCTCAATCAGATAATCCTTGATGGAGTGCAAGCCGGTGTTGAGAATTTCTTTGGTGTAGTAAGCAGCCATCGAAAGACCGTAAGCATCGGGGGATTGATACTGGGTCAAAATGCTGCTTTGGCTACCGCCAAAATACTGTTGATAGTAAGCGTTTTGCCACTCGTAGGTTGCTTGTTGATACATGGTGTACCAAAGAACGAAGGTAGCCATTTGTTGGTTCATATCGAACTTGCCGGTATTACTTTCAACAAGGATGCGGTTGCGCAAAACTGCACCGCCATTGATGAGTGCGGCAGTAATAATGCCACCCATAACGGCTACGAGCAAAATGATGCAAAGCGCGCGCTTTGCCCAAACGGGCATTACGAACTGCTTTTTGTTCTTGTTTTGTTTTTTGGGTGCTCCCAATGTCTCATCAACACGGAGCTGCTTGTTTCTTTTTCCTTTTCCCATGGTGTTTGAGTTCCTTTCTTTTTTGACGGATATGAACGATGTCATAGCGCATATAAAAATATTATAACTTTAGAGTGTGAAATCCTTGTGTCACAATTATGAACAAAGCAAAAATTTTAGACACGAACCTGATAATTTCGACGTTTTTTTAAACGTTCATGATGATGGGGAGTATCATCGGCTTACGGCGAGTTCTGCTGTAAAGAAATTTGGTTAAATCGTCCTGCAGGCGACGCTTGAGCTTGGTGCGGTCCACGCGTTCTCGGCGTTCGAGAATTGTCATGATCGAATCAAAGGCAACGGCACGAACCTCCTCCATCAGCTCCTCGGCTTCGCGAACGTAAATAAAGCCGCGAGAGATGATTTCAAGATCCGAAAGCAACAAACGCGCCTCGGCATCGATTGTGGCAACCACTACGATCAAGCCGTCCTGCGAGAGGTGTCGACGGTCACGCAAAACGATGTTTCCAACGTCGCCAACGCCGTATCCGTCTACCAAAACCTTGCCTGCGGGCACCTCACCTGCAAAGCGTGCGCCTTCGGCATCAATTTCAAGCACGCGTCCTACGTCGGTAATGAAGATGTTCTTTCCCTTCATGCCCATGTAGCGTGCCAGATCGCGGTTTGCACAAAGGTGACGGCTCTCACCGTGAATGGGCATATAATAACGCGGCTTGGTAAGCGCCAGCATCAGCTTGATTTCCTCTTGGCAAGCATGTCCGGATACGTGTAGCTCGGCACCTGCCTCGTGCAACACCTCAACGTTGTTTTTGCTGAGCTCGTTGATAATGCGGCCAACCAGCTTTTCGTTGCCGGGGATAGCGGAGGCGGAGATGACAACAACGTCGTTGCAGTCGAGAGATACCTGTGCGTGATCCGAAAACGCCATGCGGTAAAGAGCCGACATAGGCTCGCCTTGGCTACCCGTGGTGACAATGGTCACCTCACCGGGTTTAAAGCGCTTGATCTCGTTGATATCAACGAGAACGCCGGAGGGGATCTTCATATACCCGAGCTCGGTGGCGGCACTGACAATGTTGAGCATGCTGCGGCCGGTAATGGCAACCTTGCGGCCGTGCTTGGCACTGGCATCAATAATTTGTTGCACGCGGTGCACGTTTGAGGAGAACGTGGCGATAATTACACGCTTTTTGGGGTGGGTCGCAAACACACTTCCAAGCGAGGTTCCAACGGTCTTTTCCGAAGGGGTATGACCGGGGCGCTCAGCATTGGTCGATTCGCACATCAGCATCAACACGCCGCGGCGTCCAAGCTCGCCCAAGCGAACGATGTCCATCATTTCGCCGTCAATGGGGGTGGTGTCAAGCTTAAAGTCGCCCGTGTGCAAAACAGTACCCAAGGGGGTGTGCAGGGCAATTGCGCAGGCATCGGCAATGGAGTGGTTGACGTGAATGAATTCGGCGGCAATTTCACCAAGCATTACGGTGTCGCCCGCGTTGATCACACGCAAATCGGGCTTCCAAGGCAGTGGGTGCTCTTCAAGCTTGTAGCGAATGATCCCAAGGGTGAGAGGCGTGCCGTAAACGGGAACGTTAATGCTGCGGAGCAGATAGGGGATCGCACCGATGTGATCCTCATGCCCGTGTGTCAACAAAACTGCGCGCAGGCGATCCTGATTGGCTTCCAAGTAGGAAATATCCTGAATGACAAGATCAATACCCGGCATATCGTCTTCGGGAAAGCCGAGACCGCAATCGATCACGACCATATCGTTGTTGTATTCCACAACGGTCATGTTTTTGCCGATCTCTCCAATGCCGCCAAGGGGAATGATGCGGATCTTGCCTTGGGGTGATCCTTTTTTTTGTTTTCTTGGCATTTGAAAATAAGAATTCCTTTCTATAAAATGTTCTCCCAAGTAGGAGACGAAGTGCAAACTGTATGTGTCAAAAATCACCGTTTTTGCATACCGTAATGCAAAAAAACGCAACAAAATGAGACCTTGCACCCGACAAAGACAACGCACATCTTCACCGATCAAGGCATTTTGCAAATTGTGGTAAAAGCGATCCGCCGCACGCAAGTGCCGTCGGGCGGATATCAAAACGGTCACATATCGACTTACACATTATATCATATTTATGATATAAAGTCAATAGCAATCGAACAAAAAACTTTCGACGTCAAACGAGCAAAAGCGTCAGGATAAGCGCCAAAACAGCGCCGCAAATGCCGCCTATGCCAAAGTATAGCCAGCTTGATCTTGCTTTCTTTTGTTCCCGTTGTGTGTCGGGCGCCAATTCCGTCAAAATGCGATTGGCTTCGCCCAAAATATCCTTGCTTTTTCGCGCATCCTTTTGCATATTCTCGCGCAGCACAAAATATGCTTCGTCAAAATAACGGCTATTGCCCGTGCGAACTACGATCATTTGTTTTCGTGCGCCCTTTATCATTTTTTCTTCTCCTTTAGGTAAGTCTTTTTAGGAGTATTTGACAACCGTTCTTCAAAAAAACCAGAGTCTGCACAAAAAGCAAGAAAAAAAGATGCAAAAAAGCATAACGGCTGTCGCAATGGGGAAGGCCGCACGCGAGCGTTTGATGCCGACCGAGGAAAAGTAAACCGAAATGATGTAGACCATTGTGTCGGAGGTTGCAAAAATAACCGATGCGCAAAGTCCTGCAAGGCTATCGGCACCCACGCGCTCCAACAGTTCCACAAAGGAGGCAGTCGAGGCACTACCCGAGAAGGGGCGCGTGAGCAAAAGCGGCAATAGCTCGGTGGGAACACCGATGGTACTTGCGACGGGCGAGAGGAAGCGAGAGAGCAGATCGATCGCTCCCGAGGCGTTCAGCATCGAAACACCAACGATCAGGGCGCATAGCGTTGGCAAGAGGTTGATTGCCGTATGCAGTCCCTGCCGCGCGCCTGTGAGAAAGGATTCAAAACGGTCCTTTTTGCCAACCAAAAGAGCAACACCAACAATGCCCAAAATGAGCGGCATCGGTAAGGCAGAAATGAGGTCGATCATTGCTTTTTTAAAGGACGTATGCGCGAAAAACGCCCACGTATACGCAAAAACGAGGTCAAAAGCAGGCAAAATGCCACGCAAAAAAGGGAGGTGATCCACACGGGTATCATAATGGAGAACGGGTCGGCGGAGCCCGCCGCTCGCCGCAAAGCCAACAGATTTGCAGGAACGAGCGTGAGCGATGCCGTACTCAAAACGGCTAACGTAATTTGTTCATTTTCGGCAGTATCGGGGGTAGGATTGTGCGCTTGCATTTTTTTCATAGCACACAGAGCAAACGGTGTTGCTGCGTTCCCGACACCTAGAAAATTGGCACTGAGGGTGGCGCATATTTCTTCATATCCTTCGCCAGTGCGATACGCTTTTGGAAACACGTATCGCAAAAAAGGGGCCAAAATGCGTGAAACCCTCTTTACAATACCCGCATCCGATAGCACCTGCATCACGCCGCTCCAAAGGCACATCATACCAAGTAGGGTAAGGGTTACGCTTACCGCCTTGCCGGCACCGTCGGGAATGGCAGAAGCCACGTCGGGCAGACGTCCGCAAAGGGCCCCGAATATCAGGGAGAGCGTGCATAGCACCCCAAAGATTTTTCCAAGCATACGACCTCCAAATGACAAAATTTTACAGAAAAAACAAAATCTATATTGACAGAATACAAAAAATGGTGTATAATGAGTGTGGCGAAAGAAGTCGAATCCCCTCAAGGGATGTCGCTTAACGCAAAATACCGTGAAATGAGGATTTTACAATGAAATCAACCGGAATGGTTAGAAAAGTCGACGAGCTTGGCAGAATCGTTCTGCCCGCAGAAATTCGTCAAAGCATGGACATCAACGTACGTGACGCACTGGAGATTTTTACCGACGAAGGACGCATCATTTTGCAAAAGTATGAACCTTCCTGCGTGTTCTGTACCAACGTTGATGGTATCACTATTTACAAAAACAAGCGCATCTGTGCGGATTGTCTTGCAGCATTGAAGGGAATCGAGTAAAAAGAAAACACGTTTCGCCGCGGCATCACATTTTATGCCGCAAGGGAACAAAATATGAAAAGGCCGAGGG
>JAZRKS010000202.1:0-5943 GCA_045646445.1 Eubacteriales bacterium
AAACCAACTCCTTGGCTCACAGAACGACATGGCTACGATCCGACTTCTTCCCCATTCTTGTCGACCTTGAGTTCAAGCATCTTCTTCTCAGAGATGTAGTCGGGAACCATGCGGCGCGCGGTGCACTTTGCCGAAAGCTTGGTAAGGTAGTAGTAAGGAGAATCCTCGTGAATGTTCTGCTCTTCAAGAACGTAGATGAGCTTGGGGAACGCGGGGGTGACGTAAACGCCCTCTTCATTCTTAACGCCCTCATAGCGTTGCAGGAGAGTTTCTTCAATAATAATAGCAAGGTCACGCTTTTCTTGCTCGCTTCTTGCCTCGCCAAGGTACATAAATACAGTGACAAAGGGTGCCTGACCGTTGGTGGTCAAGAGGGTTACAACCTGATATTGAATGGTTTGAACACCCTTGCTGATCTCTTCGCGCAATCTCTTTTCAACAATTTTGGAAAGCTGCTCGTCGTTCAGGGTGGTGCCAATGGATGCCATTTCCTCTTTGACAGCTCTTGTAATCTTTTCGCGGCTTACCTGTACAAAAGGTGCGAGATGTGTGAGCGAGATGCTCTGACCGCCATATTGATTACTTGCAACCTGTGCAATGATTTGCGTTGCGATGTTGCAAGCGGTGGAAAAGCTGTGGGGACGCTCGATCATCGTGCCCGAGATAACCGTGCCGTTTTGCAGCATATCCTCAAGGTTAACGAGATCGCAGTTGTGCATGTGCTGCGCGTAGTAGTCGGCATCGTGGAAGTGGATAATGCCATCCTCGTGTGCCTGAACAATCTCTTGGGGAAGGAGCAAACGGGTGGTAATATCGCGGCTGACCTCACCTGCCATGTAGTCACGCTGTACGCTGTTGACGGTAGGGTTCTTATTTGCATTTTCTTGCTTGGCTTCCTCGTTGCAGCACTCAATCAAGCTCAAAATCTTTTCATCGGTGGTGTTGGAGCGGCGAACAAGGGCGCGGGTGTAGCGGTAAGTAATATACTTTTTTGCTACCTCGTAAGCGCCGTGTGCCATGATTTGGGATTCGACCAAATCCTGAATCTCCTCTACCTCGGGGGCGCGGTTCATGCGGATACAACTCAGCTCCACCGCCTCGGCGATGCGTTTGATCTGCATGGGTGTCATTCTTGCGTCTTCTTCAACAGCTTCGTTTGCCTTTGTAATGGCGGTAATGATCTTACTGATATCGAACGTAACTTCGGAGCTGTTTCTCTTAATAACCTTCATTTTCTCCTCCTTTTGTTTATAATTTACAAAATATATGCAAGCAAATTCATCATATTGAACAATGCCTTTGCTAATACGCCAAAAGTGTACCTATATTATACCATATTTTGTGTTTTTGTCAAGGGCAAAACACTATATTTTGTGGTTTTTCGACAAGTTAATTTTTTGACAAAGTTGCGACAAATGTTGCTTTTTTGGACAAAAATTGCGCTTTTTGAGAGATAAAAAAGAGGCCGCACAAGGCTCTTTGCAAGCACTTGTGCGACTTCTTTCCTATTATAATAACAAAGGCGGTTTGAAGGGTCAAATCGACTCGTCGGTAGCGGCATGTGCCTCCTTGATTTTTTGCAGATCGAAGGGGGTCGTTTGGTAAACAAAGTAGTTGAGCCAGTTGCAATAGAGAAGGTTTGCTGAGGATCTCCATGTGGAAACAGGAGCTTTGTTGGGATCGTTATCGGGATAGTAATTTTTAGGAATCTCGATAGGCTTGCCCGCATTGACGTCGCGCCAATATTCGCGCCCGAGGGTTTCGGCATCGTACTCGGGGTGACCTGTGATAAAGATCTGTCTTCCCTTTTTAGTTGAGAGTGCAAACACGCCCGCCTCGGGAGAGGATGCCAAAATTTTGAGCCCGGGAATGTTTTCAAGATCCTCGCGGTCGATGGTGGTGTGACGGGAGTGCGGAACCATAAACACATCGTCAAAGCCGCGGAAGAGCATGGAGCGCTTGTAGTCGGCAATGTGCGGAAATACACCGAACATTTTTTTGTCGAGTGTCTTCTTCTTTACACCAAAGTGGTAGTAAAGTCCCGCTTGAGCACCCCAACAGATGTGGAATGTACTATGTACGTGCGTGGTGCTCCACTCCATAATTTCGCAAAGCTCGTTCCAATACTCTACCTCTTCAAATTCGAGCATCTCGACGGGCGCGCCCGTGATGACAAGACCGTCGAAATAACGGTCTTTTACCTTATCAAAAGTGGTATAGAACGCCAGAAGATGGTCTTCTGAGGTGTTTTTAGACTTGTGAGAGCTTGTATGCATCAGCGTCAGCTCGACCTGCAAGGGGGTGTTACCCAAAAGACGGGAGAGCTGAGTTTCGGTATCGATTTTGGTGGGCATGAGATTGAGCATCAAGATCTGCAAGGGACGGATATCCTGTGCAACAGCACGCGCGTCGGTCATTACAAAGATGTTTTCCTCGGCGAGCGTTTTGGTTGCAGGCAGTTGATTGGGAATTTTGATAGGCATTCTGTCCTACTCCTTCATATATAACAAATAAAATTAGATGGATTCGAGCGCTTGCTTCAGGTCGGCGATGAGGTCATCGGCGTTTTCAAGTCCGCAAGAATAACGGACAAGGTCACCCGAAACGCCTGCCGCGAGGAGCTCCTCGTCGCTCATCTGACGGTGAGTTGCGCTTGCGGGATGCAGGCAACAGGTGCGCGCATCGGCAACATGCGTTTCAATTGCGGCAACCTTGAGATGCTTCATAAACTTTTCTGCAGCCGTTCTGCCCCCCTTAACACCGAAGCTGACAACGCCGCAGGTGCCCTTGGGCATATATTTTTGGGCGAGGTCGTAGTATTTGTCGCCCTCAAGGCTTGCATAGGTTACCCAAGTTACGTTGGGATGAGACTTAAGGAAGGTTGCAACCGCGAGACCGTTTGCGCAGTGACGCTCCATACGAACGTGCAAGCTCTCAAGACCGAGATTGAGCATGAATGCGCTCTGCGGCGAGGGGGTGGAACCAAAGTCGCGCATCAATTGTGCGGTTGCCTTGGTGATGAATGCCCCACCCTGACCGAATTTTTCGGCATAAACGATGCCGTGGTAGCTATCGTCGGGAGTGCAGAGGCCGGGGAATTTTTCCTTGTTTGCCATCCAGTCAAAGTTGCCTGAATCCACGATACATCCGCCAACAGCCGCACCGTGACCGTCCATATACTTGGTGGTGGAGTGTGTCACAAGATCTGCTCCCCACTCAAAGGGACGGCAATTTATAGGAGTCGCAAAGGTATTGTCGATGATAAGCGGAACACCGTGCGCGTGTGCAACTTTGGCGAATTTTTCGATATCAAGTACGGTAAGTGCGGGGTTTGCAATGGTCTCACCAAACACTGCCTTGGTATTGGGACGGAAAGCCGCCGCAAGCTCTTCCTCGGTGCAATCGGGAGAAACGAAGGTGAAATCGATGCCCATCTTCTTCATGGTAACCGAGAAGAGATTAAAGGTGCCGCCATAGATAGTGGAAGCCGAGACAACGTGGTCGCCACAGGTTGCAATATTAAAAACGGCATAGAAGTTTGCCGCCTGACCCGACGAGGTCAGCATTGCAGCAGTTCCGCCCTCAAGCTCGCAAATCTTTGCTGCAACAGTGTCGCAGGTGGGGTTTTGCAGGCGAGAATAGAAGTAACCCGATGCCTCGAGGTCAAACAGCTTTGCCATATCCTCGCTTGTATCATAGTGGAAGGTCGTGCTTTGCACGATTGGAATTTGGCGGGGTTCGCCATTGCCGGGCGTATAGCCGCCCTGTACGCATTTTGTTTCAATTTTGTAGTTGGACATTTGAATCTATCTCCTTGATACTATTGTTTTCAAAGTAAATCGGCAATCTCATAGATGAGGCGCTCTGTCTTCTCCCAGCCAAGGCAGGGGTCGGTGATGGATTTTCCGAAAATGTGCCCGTGGATATCTTGGGCGCCGTCTTCGAGATAGCTTTCGATCATCAGGCCTTTGACCAGTTTCTTGATATCCGAATTTTGATTGCGGCTTTGCACAACATCCTTGGCAATTCTAATCTGCTCCAAATACTGCTTGCCGGAGTTGTTGTGGTTGGTGTCTACGATGACGGAAGGGTTAAGAAAACCGGATTGAGCATACAGTTCATTCACACGAAGCAGATCGTTATTGTGATAGTTAGAGACACTTTTGCCGGTATAATCCACAAATCCCCGCAGGATCGCGTGGGCATAGGGGTTTCCTGAGCTATGCACTTCCCAGCCCCGATAGATAAAGGTGTGGCCGGATTGGGCGGCGGTGATGGCGTTCATCATCACCGACAGATCGCCGCCGGTGGGGTTTTTCATACCAACGGGAACATCCAGTCCGCTTGCGGTAAGGCGGTGCTGCTGGTTCTCCACAGAGCGGGCGCCGATGGCCACATAGGACAGCAGGTCCGAAAGGTAGCGGTTGTTTTCGGGATAGAGCATTTCGTCGGCGCAGGAGAAATCGTAGTCTCGCAGGGCGATCATAAGAAGCTCACGGATGGCAACCAGTCCTTTGTACATATCTGGTTTGCCATCGGGGTCCGGGTGGTGGAGCATACCCTTGTAACCGTTGCCGGTGGTTCGGGGCTTGTTGGTGTAAATGCGAGGGATTATAAGGATCTTATCTGAGACCTGATCGGCAACACGGCGCAGGCGGGAGATATATTCCATTACCGGCTCGCTGTGATCGGCGGAGCAAGGACCGATGATCAAAATAAACTTATGGGAGCGACCTTCAAATATGGCCTTGATCTCTTCGTCACGGGTAGCTTTCACCTGGGCCATTTTTTCGCTGTGCGGGAATTCTCCTTTAACTTTTTTGGGAATGGGAAGTTTGCGCTGGAATGTCATCATAGGTAAGCACCTCAATCGTTTGGTTTTTAATCGCAGATCTGTACATCAATGCCAAGCTGCTGCAGCATTTGGAAAAAGTCCGGGAAGCTTTTGCCCACCGCTTGCGCGCCTTCGATCTCACCGCCGGTGAGCATCAGCAGGACTGCCAGCGACATCACGATGCGGTGATCGTTATGGCCGCACAAGACCCTTTTAGGGGGATGAAATGCGGTGGGGGATACCGTGACGGAATTTTCTTCTACGGTAACGGTTGTGCCAAAGGCAGCAAGCTCCTGCGCCATTGCTGCGGCGCGGTCGCTTTCCTTGAACTTCAGTCTGTGTGTTCCCGTGAACTTAGCGCCGTTTTTGGCGGCGGCAACGGCAAAAAGAATAGGACCAAGGTCAGGGCAATGGGAAATGTCGATTTGGGGACAGCCGCAGGAAAGACTTTGGAGATGATGGGCATAGACTTTATCGCTTTGCAGGCTGCTGGGCAGTAAGCCTTCGATTTTAATGTCAGAGCCCAGCGTGTTCATGGCTGCGTAAAAAGCGGCGGCGGAGTAATCGCCCTCCACCACGGCATCGCAAGGGTGATAACACTGCCTGCCGGGAATATAAAGGGTCTGACGATCCTGCCAATGGGCCGTTACGCCAAAGGTGTGAAGGGCCTGCAAAGTGAGGTCTATATAGCCTTTGCTCTCCAAAGGTGTGGTGATTTTAATATAGCTATCTTCCTTCGTCAGGGGCAGGGCAAAGAGCAGACCTGAAATAAACTGGCTGCTGATATTGCCGGGAATCTGAAATTCACCGCCGGTCAAATTTCCGTTTACCTGCAAAGCTTCTGCGCTCTGCCGGAAGGTAAAGTGATGATCCTCGCACAGCTGTCGGTAAATATCCATGGGTCTGGACAGAAGCTGTTGCGTGCCGGTGAAAGAAACGGCATTTGCGCATAGCAGCGCCAAGGGGATAAAGAAGCGCAGCGTACTGCCGCTTTCTCTGCAGCACAGAGGCCGGCTGGGAGCGGCGCTGAAGATATCGGTGCCAACCACAGTTGCGGTGTCGGCATCGATGGTGCAAGAGGCACCGAGAGCGCGCAGGCAGTCAATGGT
>JAZRKS010000203.1:0-4188 GCA_045646445.1 Eubacteriales bacterium
CCTAAGACCGCTTGGCCTCCGACTTACGGTGATCTCTGCCGAAATAATACGTTGCACATCCATTTCGCGCACGGTAATACTCATGTTTTCATCGGTGTAGGTTTGACCCTCTTCGGGCAATCCGCCGAACTTTTCCATTACGTAACCTGCAAGCGTACCGCTTTCGGTTTCCAAATCCAAATCAACTTCATCAAGGAAATCATCCAAGTTTGTGGAACCTTCTACCAAATAGGTATTTTCTCCAATCTCTTGAATTTCTTCTTCTACCTCGTCGTGCTCGTCCCAAATTTCGCCAACGAGCTCTTCGAGAATGTCTTCCATAGTAACAATGCCCAAGGTTCCGCCGTATTCGTCAAGAACAACGGCAATGTGCGTTTTTTCCTTTTGCAGAGACATCAGCAAATCATTTACGCGCTCACCGTGTTGAACGTAAACAACGGGAGACATAATGGTGGTAATATCATTGGTGGTGATGCCGTTTTTGCCAAAGAAATCCTTTTGATGTATTACGCCAACGATGGTATCGATGCTATCGCGATAAACCAAAAGGCGTGAGAATTGCGAGTTTGCAAAGGTATCTGCAATCTCATCAACAGGGGTATCAATGGCAACTGCTTCAAGGTCCATGCGGTGTGTGAGAATATCATCTGCACGACGCTCGGTAAACTCGATTGCGTTACGGAGCAGGTTGGATTCGTTTTTGTCGATGGTTCCCTCTTGCTCAACCTCTTCCACAAACATCAAAAGCTCTTCTTGAGACATTTTATCGTCTTCTTCGTTCTTTTTGATGACCTTGGAGAGCAGCTTTTTCCATGCGGAGAATACCGCGTTAAGGATCCACAAAATGCCAATGAAGAAACGAATGATGGGGGCTGAGAACATGGCAAACTTTTCGGGAAAGTCCTTTGCCAAGCTCTTGGGGGTGATTTCACCAAAGATCAGCACCACAACGGTGATAACGATGGTGGAGACTGTGGGAGCAGCCGAGTGATTGTTCATCAGGTTCATAAAATACACCGTTGCGATTGCAGAGAGTGCAATGTTGACGATGTTGTTGCCGATTAGAATCGTGGAGATCAGGCGGTCGTAATCATCGCACAGCTTGAGAACCAGTTTTGCTCTGCGATTGCCATCCTCGGCAAGGGTTTTGAGTTTAATTTTATTCACGGACGAAAATGCCGTTTCGGTGGCAGAAAAATATCCTGACATAATGACAAGCGCCACCATAACCAATATAAGTATCATAATTCTCCTCTAAATCAAATTTTAAATAGTATTTTGTTACGCTAAAACATGGTAAGAAAGATCAGGAAATGATCTTTTCGCAAGCTTTGTGCCAAAAAACGACACAAAAAGGCGCACCCACCCTGTCCTGTGCAGTGTAGATGTGCCGCTCACATACCGTAATTCGATTCAAAGGGATACAGTTCGCATCACCGCTACTGTCGCCGTCCATTTCGAGTTCGGATCCTCCTTTTTTCAAGATTGCATCTATTCTATCATACTTTTTTTGTTTTGTCAAGAGATTTTTGCATTTTTATAATAAATGAAAAAACAAAGAAAACGCCAACGGGATACGATCCTTTTGGCGTTTTCTCATTTGTTATCGCAAAATCTGCTTGATAATCCACAACTGGAACCGTTTGGGAAGGATGTTGAGCATCAAAAGCAAGGGGTTGCGGTTGATGCTATATGCGAACTTGGGAGAGCGTTTTTTAATGATACGTGCACATTTTTCGGCAATTTTTGTGGGCGGAATGCATCTTGCCTCAACGCTCTCTACAATCCCCTTAAAGCGTTTGGCGTTGCAGGAATAGAGCTTTGTGCTCTCGCAAAAGCGATCAAGTGCGGTGGTAGATGCGCCAAGCATATTGGTTTCTACCGCGCCTGCGCGCAGGACGGATACACGAATATCAAGCAGCTGCAGCTCCATAGAAAGCGAGTAAGCATACTTATCGAGCGCCGCCTTGGTAATGGCATATATGCCCGTAAACGGAAGCGGATCGAGCGGTGCGAGCTCACTTGTTGTGATAACAATGCGACTTCCCTCTTTTAGGAAGGGGAAAAAGTATTTGTTGACCAAATACACGCCGCGCACGTTGATATCGAAGATGCGGTCGTATGCCTCGGTTGACATTTCGATAAGCGAATCGAGCATATAAACGCCTGCAAAGTGAATGACGGCATCGAGCTTGTCTGTCATTTGAGCAACCGATACAACGGCTTTTTGAACGCTTACTTCGTCGGTGAGGTCAGCTTGAATGGGAATGATATTTTCGTTTTGGTCTACGGCTATGCGGTCGAGGGCGAACACACGCCAACCGTTCTTTTGAAAAAGCGACACTGTGGCAAGTCCCATGCCACCGGCGGCGCCTGTTATGAGTATAGATTTCATTTGTTTCTTCATCCTATTTGCAACGTACGGATCTTCGGGGTCGCAACCGTCAACGGTTAACACCGTTACTTTACTCCAAATTTGAGAAAGAGACGCACCGTCAAATACCTTTGCCGATGCAAACTCCTCAAAGGTTGGATAATCAAATGCATTGTTGCCGTCGGCAGTTAAACCGAACCAATAGACGTCTTTTTTCGTCTTTCTGTCAAAGAATTTCCCCATCCAACAATTGTCGAATTTGTCACTTCCCTTTATTGAAAATTCAATTTCAAGACAATATCTTCCTTGTGTGTCAAATGCGAACAATTTTTTGATTTGATCGAATGTCATCATAGCTCTTCCTTTATGTGTTGTAAAAATCCTCTGCCGCCGCGAAGAAAGCATTGATGTTTTCCCACGGTGTTTTTGGCGGCATATCGCAGCCCGAGGAAAGCACAAAGTTGGGGTACGTGCTGCATTTTTGGAGCAGCTCGGTGGTCGCCTCGCGAACCGAATCGGGCGTGCCCATACGAAGCACACCTGCAGGATCGATATTCCCCATTACAACAACATTAGAAGGTATTTTTTCAAGAATATCCTTTTGCATATCTACGGCATTGCCAAAATGATACGCCGCCGCACCCGTAGAGAGAATAGACGGCAGCATTTTGGGCACGTTGTCACCGCAGTTGTGGTAAATGACGATAAAGCTATCATCCTGCACCGCGTTCACGATTTGCTTAACGTAAGGTGCGGAAAACTCCTCTTCCAACATAGGAGAAAGCAAACCTGCAACAGGCTCTGCCATTACGATGCCGTCCGCCCCTGCCTCGCGGTATGCCTTGGCATAAGCAACGAGAAACTGCGTGCATTTTTGGAGCACAGCGTGCACCGTATCGGGATCGTCATAGCAGTTCATCATAATTTCGGAGACGTCAAACAGACGCGCCGCCAAGGAATAAGGGCCTATCATCCCTGCTAAAACGGGACGATCGGTGATGAGTTCCTTCGCTTTTTGAATAGCCTCAAGGTAAATCCCTGTTCTGCCACTCCCCACCTCGGGAACGGTAAGAGCCGCTGCCTCGTCCTCATCGTGCAAAATCGGCTCCTCAATGGTGGGCACCTCATCGTCGGTGACGCTAACGGCACAACCAAAGCACTCCGCCTCAACAGAGAGGTCCATAAAGCTGACAGATGCCGCCGCAGGAGTGTTCGCTGCAACCGCTTGCATGCCGCGCGCTTGCAGATCGCTACTTGAAATCACCTCACGGACGCTGACACCAAGCAGGCTCACCGACGGAAAGGACAAAATCGGCATTGGCTTTTTGGGGTGGTTGCCAATAAGCTCGGCAACCCATTTCTTCATATTGTAATTTGACATTTTTTCATCCTCAACACAAAAAAACGATAAATTCAACTTGCATAAATATATTCTCCACTACTAGCAAGTTGGGCTATTAGCCTCCCCTGTGCAAGGGGAGCCTTTGGTTGCGGTGAGATTACTCAACAAAAATGCTATTGAACACTTTACACGCAATTATAAAAGTTCATCAAATCTCGCTTCTTGCCAGCTCGTAAACGAGGTTGTATGCGGCATTGAGATCCTCCATTGTGCAATGCGATTGCACAAAGTGCGTGGTGCAACACACCCAACGGCGGCCGCGCATTTTTGCAAACACGCGCCGAATCTCGTCAAGTAGCTCTGCCTGCGGCAGAATTCCAACTGCCGACTGCACGCAAAGTCCGCCGAGAATGGCAAACTTGTTGGCGTATTTTTCGATGTAGGTATCATACGACATCCCTGCGCTTTCCTG
>JAZRKS010000204.1:0-5311 GCA_045646445.1 Eubacteriales bacterium
GCAACGCCTGCGCAGGCTTTGACACGTCGGATACTCATCTTGTAGTGCGCCTCTATCATTTGAAGTCATTATAGCATAACACAAAAGATTTGTCAATGCTTTTTTCTCAATTTTATATTAGATATCAGTTGTAAATGGGAAACTTTTCGCACAGAGCCATGACCTCGGTTGTAACGCGCTCGCGGTTGCCTTCAAAATCGGTGGCGATATCCTTGATCCAGCCTGCGATCTTGAGCATTTCTTCTTCCTTAAAGCCACGGGACGTTACTGCGGGTGTACCTACGCGGATACCGCTGGTAACAAAGGGCGTTTCGGGATCGTTGGGAATGGCGTTCTTGTTAACGGTGATGTGTACCTCATCAAGGCGCTTTTCCATTTCCTTACCGGTAATACCGAACGCGCGCAAGTCGATGAGCATCAGGTGGTTATCGGTATCACCCGAAACTACGCGGAAGCCCGCCTCGGTGAGCGCATTGCAAAGAACCTTTGCGTTTTTGATGATCTGCTTTTGGTATTCCTTGAATTCCTCGGTCATTGCTTCGCCAAAGGCAACTGCCTTAGCGGCAATGATGTGCATCAAGGGGCCGCCCTGTGTGCCCGGGAAAATGGCCTTGTCAATTTGCTTTGCGTACTGCTCGCGACAAAGGATCAAGCCGCCACGGGGACCGCGCAGGGTCTTGTGAGTAGTGGTGGTAACAACATCGGCATAAGGAACCGGGCTGGGATGCAGTCCTGCGGCAACCAGACCTGCGATGTGTGCCATATCAACCATATAAATTGCGCCTACCTCATCTGCAATTTCGCGGATCTTTGCGAAATCGATGGTACGGGAGTAAGCACTTGCACCCGCAACAATAAGCTTGGGTTTGCATTCGAGTGCAATGCGGCGCATTTCTTCATAATCAAGCATTTCGGTATCATCCGAAACGCTGTAAGGAACAATGTTAAAATATTTACCGGAAATATTAACGGGAGAGCCGTGGGAGAGATGTCCGCCATGTGCGAGGTTGAGACCCATAACGGTGTCACCGGGATTGAGGAAAGCAAAGAACACTGCCAAGTTAGCAGAAGCACCGCAGTGAGGCTGTACGTTTGCGTGCTCCGCACCAAAAAGCTTCTTGGCTCTCTCACGTGCAATATCCTCTACGATATCAACGTATTGGCAGCCGCCGTAGTAGCGCTTACCGGGGAAACCTTCGGCATATTTATTGGTCAAAACCGTGCCTGCTGCCAAAAGAACCGCCTTGGAAACGATGTTTTCGGATGCGATCAGCTCAATGTTGTGACGTTGACGGGTAAGCTCCAACTCACACGCATCAAACACTTCTTTGTCGTAGTTTACAAGTTCATCAAAAAAGTTCATTTTTTCTCTCCTCTCGGTATACTGCTATCAAAAACAGATTAGATATAAGTATATCAAATAAATGCTCTATTGTCAAGTGGATTTGACATTAAATGGCAATATTTTTCCAGCCGTCCTTGGTCATTGTCAAAACCGAACCGATGCCGCTTGCTTTGAGAATTTGCAATGCAGTATCAAAGCCGTAAGTGAGGCAGTCTTTGCGGTGTGCGTCGGCAGTAAGTGTAACGTTACCCCTCTTCTCTGCTATGCGGCGCAAAAAGATGGGCGCGGGATAAGGCGTGGTGCGGTATCCGCGTGCCATCGCCCCTGTGTTGACCTCAAAAATGACGTCTTTTTCGAGGAGTGCATCGAGAGCTTCAAGCCCTGCTTTCATATAGCGAGGGTCGCTCACATCAAAAATAGCGGATTGCTCGTTAAATTTTGTGATAAGGTCAAAGTGACCAACAATATCGCATTGGGTGTCGCTCTCTACCCTTGCAACCGCTTCAAAGTATGCTTTGGCATAAGCAATAGGATCGCCGCCGCAATGCATTTTAATGGCATTGAGCGTGGTTTGTGCCGAGAGATCGACACAGCAAAGCTCGCCACCGAGGTTGATATAATGCACCGATCCGATGACGTAATCGTAGACGTCGGCAGGAATGCCGCTGTGGGAATCTTGCTCAATGCCACACAGAATTTTGATGCGGTCGGCATAAATATCTTTGAGGCGGTAGACCTCTTGCTTGTATTCCTGTTGGCGCTCGGGAGATTTCATGCCAAACACAGTTGGGTTTGCATGAAAAGAGTGCTCCGAAAATCCAAGCACATCCATTCCTGCGTCAATTGCAGCCAAAACAACCTCTTCTGCCGTGTTTTTTCCGTCGGCAAAGCTGGTGTGCGTGTGCAAATTGCTTTTGGTAAGGAGTTGCAAATTCATTCGGAGCACCTCTCATTTGATTATTTTCTTTATTGCAGAGCATTTGCAATGCTTTCGCGTACGTGGGCGGAAAGATCGCTTAGCTTCATATCTTGTACTGTTTCTTTATCGATTACCTCAATTACTTCAAGATCAACCTTGGTGGCTTTGAGGATCATGCGTTTAGCGATTTGATTGGTTCCCTTGGTGGTGATAACTACAACGGGAGCTTTTGCGCGCTTGGCAAGCAGAAATGCGCCCTCTTTGAACTCAAGCAGATCTCCTGTTTTGCTGCGCGTTCCCTCGGGATAAATCCCCATAATCATCTGTTCACTAACAACAAGCTCGGCAGCACGCTTGATGGTACGCATTGCCTTCATCGCGTTTTGGCGGTCGATTGCCAAAAAGCCCGCGTTGTGTGTGTAAGGACCTGCTACGGGAATTTTGAAATTAGAGGGTTTGGAAATAAAGGCAATCTTTCTTCCCTTCACCTTTGCCAAAACGACTACGGGGTCGAAGTTAGAAATGTGATTGGAAACGAGCACAAAGGGTTCGCTTGGGAATTTCTCCATTCCTTTAAAGCGGATCTTAACGCGCAAAGCGGTCATGGCCCAATCGCAAACGAATTGAATAATACCGTAAAAGTTGCGCGGCTTATCGATGGGATCCTTTTTGGGCAAAAAGATGGTAGAAAACCAAAGTCCCAAGAAAAAGAGTGCGTTAAGCGCTATATACGCTCCAAAACCGATGGGCAAAAGCCACAGCCAATGGATTTGTGTGCCAAAAACGAGCAGAATACTGCCCAGCGCGGAAAGCGCCATAAAAACGTAACTAAGCATACAAACTGCCTTTCTTATACCTCGGCAGCCGCACACTCCTTTTTGTTTGCAGTCTTGCCGGTTTTAACGGTGTAGGATGTAACGCCAAGCACAGTTTCACCGTCAATTTGCAAAGAGGTGGGACGGTCAAATTCAACGGTAATTTCGTGGCCTCTGAGGACCTCTACCTGCTTGGTGTGCTTTACGTGTTCTCCCTTGAAAATAGAGGGGAAAATCATTAAGGTATGAATTGCGCCGGAATTGTGAAGCGGTGCAAAGGATACCATACCCTCGGGATCGAAGCGATCCTGCTCGGGAGCAACCATCATACCGCCGCCGTAGAATCTACCCTTCATGGTGGGGGCGATCCAAACCTTTTTGTATTCCTTGGTAACGCCGTCAACGGTTACCTTTGCGTTTCTGGGCTTAAAGTGGAAAAAAAGACCCTTGATTGCAATAGCGGTGTAATTGACGGGCTTATCGGATTTTTCCTTGAGCTTATCCCCTTCCTCACAGCAATAGCCGTCAATGCCGTAACCAATGCCGTTGATGAAGTAAGAGGTCTTGCCGTTTACGGTAACCGTGGGAAGATCCTGAATGTATTTATGCAGAGGGATGAGATCGGTGCCCTCTTCGGCTACGTCCTTTTTGAAATCGTTGCCGCTGCCCGATGCAAAATAGAAAAGATTTTTGGGGAGCACAAGACCGTGGTTTTCATTGACGAAACGGTTGAGAGTTCCGTCACCGCCCGAAAGAATAACGGTATCGTTTTCAAGATCGATGCCTGCCCAAAAATCGGCATAGCTGCCAATAGAAGAGATTTCAACCATTTTTGCATCCTCGGGAACGGTGGTGCCGAGGAGCAAGCGGGAATATTCCAAGCCTTGCTTGTTAGCGGAAAGTGTATTGTAAAGAACGTAATACATAGTATATCTCCTTTGCGTGTTGTGCTGCGCGCTTTTTGTCGAAAAAGCGCGCCATTATCACAAGGAATTATACCATTTTTATCATATTCGGTCAAGCCAAATTGTTTGGACAATTTGCATCAAATGCACAAAAAGTGCACTTTTAATGAAATTATACTACACTTTAATGAAAAAGTCAACAGAAAAAACAAAAAAGCGGAGAGGTTTCCC
Source organism: Eubacteriales bacterium (assembly GCA_045646445.1). Taxonomy (GTDB): domain Bacteria; phylum Bacillota; class Clostridia; order Oscillospirales; family CAG-272; genus UMGS1865. The sequence goes on from JAZRKS010000204.1 coordinate 4,216, forward strand.
TCTCCGCAAAATAATTTTATCTCTTTTTGGTTGCAACCTCGAGGAGTGCTTCTGCAAGGAACGCATCAACTGTCTTGGAAACAGTTTCGCCTGCACGGTTACGAACAGATACGGTTCCCTCTTCCACTTCCTTGGCACCAATGATGAGCATGTAAGGTACCTTTTGAAGCTGGGTGTTACGAATCTTGTAGCCAATGGTGTTGGAGGAATCATCCAATACTGCACGCAAGCCTGCGGCTTCGAGCTTATCGCATACCGACTTTGCATAGTCGATGTGCTCATCACCGATGGGCAGAATGCGTACCTGCTCGGGAGCGAGCCACAGCGGGAATGCGCCTGCATACTTTTCGATGAGGAGCGCGAGCGTTCTCTCGTAGCAGCCCATAGAGGTGCGGTGGATGATATAAGGCGTTACGAGTTGGTTGTTGGAGTCAACGTATTCCATACCAAACTTCTTTGCCAAGAGCATGTCGATTTGAATGGTGATGAGGGTATCCTCTTTGCCGAATACGTTCTTGATTTGGATATCGAGCTTAGGGCCGTAGAAAGCAGCCTCAGCCACGCCGATGGCATAGTTGATGTTGTTTTCGTCCAAAAGCTTCTTCATAATGCCCTGCGCTTCGTTCCATTGCTCGGGAGTGCCCTCGTATTTATCGGTACGGGCGGGATCCCATTGCGAGAAGCGGAAGGAGCAGTCTTCCTTAAGTCCAAGAGTTTCGAGCATATACATAGCGAGGTCAAGGCAGCCCTTGAACTCCTCTGCCAATTGGTCGGGGCGAAGAATGAGGTGTCCCTCGGAAATGGTGAACTGACGAACACGGATAAGGCCGTGCATCTCGCCCGAATCCTCGTTACGGAAGAGCGTGGAGGTCTCACCAAGTCGCATGGGAAGGTCGCGGTAAGAGCGCTTTTTGTTGAGGAATACCTGATATTGGAAAGGACAGGTCATAGGACGGAGTGCGAAGCATTCCTTGGTGTAATCGTTGGGATCGCCAAGCACGAACATACCGTCAAGATAGTGATCCCAGTGTCCCGAAATCTTGTAAAACTCTCTCTTTGCCATAAGGGGAGTCTTGGTAAGAAGGTAGCCCCTCTT
>JAZRKS010000205.1:0-3267 GCA_045646445.1 Eubacteriales bacterium
GCTTTGAATTGCTCTCAAGAGAACCTATCATCATTTACGATGGCGGACACAACCCCGAGGGTGTTAGAGCCGCCGTTGCAAGTATAAAAGCTTACTTTGGCAGTCAGCGCGTCAACATTCTCAGCGGTGTAATGGCTGACAAGGATAAGGGAGAAATGATCGAAACCGTCAAAGAGGTTGCCGCACGCGCCTTTGCGGTTACTCCCAACAATCCGCGCGCACTTGCGGCAAATGATTACGCCGCACAGCTTGCCTCTCACGGCATTCTCGCCACCGCTTATGAAAGCGTTGCCGAGGGCGTGAGAGCTGCAATCGAATCGAGTAAAAGAGAGGGGATCCCACTCGTTTGCCTCGGTTCACTTTATCTCTATGAGGAAGCCGAGGCAGCTATCAGGTCCTGCCTTCGTTCCTAAATAAAACGTGAGTTCGAAACCATCCTCACGAAAAACAAAACTAAGGAGAAGACCCAAAATGAAAAACACAAAAGCAAAAAGAAGCCTTGTCTACATCAGCGAGGCGAGTGCCATTGCCGCACTCTACACCGTTATCACCATTGCCATCGGCCCCTTGGGCAGCGCGGCCATTCAATGCCGCATTCCCGAGGCGTTCTGCATGTTGGCCATCTTTACACCGGCGGCAATCCCCGGCATGACGATTGGTTGTCTTATTTCCAACTTTGTTACAGGTTGCTTGTGGCAAGATATTTTGTTTGGCACGCTCGCCACGCTTATAGGAGCCATTGGAGCACGTTTGTTGCGCCGCATCTGGTGGCTGGCACCTCTGCCCACGGTTTTGGCAAACACGCTCATCGTGCCCTTTGTCCTTGCCTATGCGTATCACGCACCCGAGGGGATTGGATTTTTGATGCTCACGGTTGGCATTGGTGAGGTGATTTCGGCATACGTGCTTGGAATTGCACTTTATTTTGCGCTTCGCAAAAACGCGCGTTATATTTTTAAAAATTCGAAGCTTTCCTAAAGGGGAGCGCATGAGAGGAGGTCACGCATATGGAACTTGATATTACCTTACCCACGCCTGTCGCGCGCGCGCTATCCGTATTGGAGGCGTGCGGATACGAGGGCTATGCCGTAGGGGGCTGCGTGCGTGATTCTCTCATCGATCGTACCCCCAACGATTGGGATATTACTACCAACGCTACTCCCGAGCAAATGAAGGCGTGCTTTCATGATTTCCGCGTCATCGAAACGGGAATCCGCCACGGCACGCTCACGGTCATCATCGACGGTGTGCAGCTTGAGATTACCACCTATCGCAACGATGGGGAGTATCTCGATAACCGTCACCCCGTGCAGGTGACCTTCTCCGAGAAGATTGAGGACGATCTTTCTCGCCGCGATTTTACCGTCAACGCAATGGCATACCACCCCGAGAAAGGCTTGGTCGATCTGTTTGGCGGCAGGGCCGATCTCAAGGCAGGTATCATTCGCTGTGTGGGAGATGCCCAAACCAGATTTGAGGAAGACGGCTTGCGCATTTTGCGCGCTATTCGCTTTGCATCGGTTCTCAACTTTGAAATTGATGAGGATACCGCAAGAGCGATTCACAACTGCCGCAATTTGCTCGCAGGTATTGCTGCCGAGCGAATTCGTGAAGAGTTTTGCAAATTGATCTGCGGTAGCGGAGCGGTGCGGATCTTGCGCGACTATATCGACGTTGTTGCCGTTTTCTTGCCTGAGCTTGACAGATGTGTCGGCTTTGAGCAAAACACCAAATACCATTGCTACGACGTGTTTGAGCACACTCTGCACGCCTTGGAGCTCTACCGAGGCAATGACCTGATTACCGCTCTCGGCATTCTTTTGCACGACATCGGCAAGCCTCTGTGCTACACCGAGGATGAGCAAGGCGGGCACTTTAAGGGGCACGCACCTATGGGTGTGGAGATCACCCGAGAGGTGCTTGGGCGATTGCGCTTTGATAATGAAACGATACGCCGCATGGAGCTGCTCATCGAGTGGCATGATATTCCGCTCTCTGCCGAGAAAAAACGCGTTAAGCGACTGATGCAAAAGCTGACGGATGCCGATATTTTGCGACTGCTTGAAATCAAGCGTTGCGACCGTTTGGCACACGCTGTCGATTATCAGGAGCTGCCCCCCGAGCTTGCCGTCATCCCGTCTGTGATGGAGGAGATCCGCGCCGAGGATGCCTGCCTTTCCTTGCGCACCTTGGCAGTCAGCGGCGACGATTTAATGGCACTTGGCATCCCGAGGGGAAAACAAATCGGCGAGATGCTGCAATCCCTCCTTGACGATGTGATCGAGGAACGCTTACCAAACGAAAAAAACGCTCTTTTGCAAGCTGCAAAAAAGCGCATAAAAAAAGCATAAGCAGCTCGTTTTGAGCTGCTTATGCTTTTTTTGTTATGGGTTATTCCGCATCGCTTACAAAGAAGGAAAAACGCAAATTACCCGTGTAGGTATCGGTTTTGGTAATATCCTTTTGGTCAATGCGAACAAAGCCGCTTTGCTCGCCTGCCTCGGTAAAGATGGCAAAGATATCACCGCTGTTGAGTGCCTGTGCCGTGTTGGCAGTAGAATAAACCTGATAGGGGAGCGTTGCTGTTCCATCGGAGCTTTGCAGGGCAAATACGCCGTTGTCACCGTAAATGCGTACGCAAATTTGCTGACCGCCCAAGGAGAGCACCTCGGGAACGCTGATGGTAAATTCCTTATCAACAAAATCACTCTCACTTGTGCGTTGCAAATCCTCGGCGGTAATGCCTGCGGGAACTTGAACACTATAGGTGGGGGTGTTGGTGGCAATTACGGTTGCCGAAACGGTGGAGTTTTGCGAATCCTGTGCATAAATGGTTACCGTCATGGCACCAAGCAAGAGCACGATGAGGCACAAAGAAACAATTTTAAATGTCATCTTCATTTTCAGCCCCTCCTTAGTTTCCAAGATCAACGACGGAATAACGGAAAGTCAAAACGCCGTTGTAAACGCCGGATTTTGTAATTAAGCTTTGGTCTACGCGAATCCAAGTTTGCACAGTATCATCTTGCGTGAATCTTGCCAAAACGCCACCGTTTTGAATAGGCGTTGCAGCAGTTTGAGAGGTCAGAATCTCAAAGGGAAGCGTTGTTCCGTTGCCATCGTGCAAATAGAAGCTATCGCCCTCACCTGCCTCAACCGACAAAACGATCTCCTTTTCGCCAAACAGATTGGAAACGTTGATCGCCTCAATGGTAAAGCCTTCCTTTACCGCATAACGGTCGGGAGAGTCCACATCGGCTTGACGCA
>JAZRKS010000206.1:0-4705 GCA_045646445.1 Eubacteriales bacterium
GGATCGCGATAACAGCAATGACAATTACGAGCTCAACGATTGTAAAGCCCTTTTTGTTTGTGTGTTTCATGGTTTTTTCTCCTTTTAATTTTTTTTGAGAGATATTCCAAAACACCCTTTTTTCGATAAAGAAGTATCGTACTTTATTGTTTCCAAACCGTGAACACACCAAAAGTGCCCAAAAACCGCCGTATAGCGCGATTTTTAGGCATTTTTTCATTTTTGCAACCTTCCTTTTTCCATCTTTGACTAAAACATTGACTGCGAATTTTTGCTTTTTCTCTTGCCGGTTTTCTCTTGATTTTTTTGCCAAAATGTGCTATAATAAGCCAAAGACAAAAAAGAGAATGACCTTTCGGTAAATGAGGAAGGGGAACGAAATGAAACTGATTCAAAATCAAAACTTTGATGCCGAGCGCGCGCTCTACGGTGCGGAGAGCGTTTGCGTGCAAAACTGCACATTTGACGGCCCTGCCGACGGCGAAAGCGCCTTTAAGGAGTGCCGCGACATCCGCGTGAGCGACTGCTACTTTAATTTGCGCTATCCCTTTTGGCACGATGAGGGTGTCAAGATTGAAAACAGCGAAATGACCTCCCTTTGCCGCGCGGCTTTGTGGTACAGCGAGGGCGTTGAAATTGCCGATAGCAAGCTCCACGGCACAAAGGCTTTGCGCGAGTGCGCGGACGTATCTATTCGCAATTGCGACATCGTTTCTGCCGAATTCGGCTGGATGGTTCGCGAAATTGAAATGAAAAACACATCTGTGGCGGGCGAGTATTTTATGTTCCGCTCTGAGGGCTTGCGTTTTGAGGACGTTAAGCTGACGGGCAAATATTCTTTTCAATACATCGAGAACTCCTATTTTGAGGATTGCAACTTTGATACCAAGGATGCCTTTTGGCACGCAAAAAACGTGCTCCTGCGTAACTGCACCATCAAGGGCGAATATCTTGGGTGGTATTGCGAGAATGTGACATTTATCAACTGCACCATCATTGGCACGCAGCCGCTTTGTTACTGCAAAGGGCTCAAGCTCGTTGGTTGCAGAATGCTTGATGCCGACCTCTGCTTTGAGCGGAGCGAGGTTGAGGCGACCTTAACGACTCCCGTTATCAGCATCAAAAATCCCCGCGCGGGAACGATCACTGTTCCCGAGTGTGGCGAGCAAATTTGGGATGACCCCAAAGCCGAGGGCATTGTTAAGGTTGTGTGTGCAAAATAACAAGGAGGATTTCCACAATGCTATTCTCTTGCGAATTCAGATCCTTTGGGCGCAAAACCTGCCGACTGAACGATTGGGTTGCCGCCCCCTATATGCGCCGTGATTTTACTTTGGATACGCTCCCCGAAAAAGCAGAGCTAACCGTCTCGGCGCTCGGCTTTTACGAGCTTTACGTCAACGGCAAAAAGATTACAAAGGGGCATCTTTCCCCCTACATCGTCAACCCCGATCAGGTGCTGCCCTATGATACGTATGACGTTACCGATCTGCTCACGGTGGGAGAGAACGTTCTCGGGTTCATTCTCGGCAACGGCATGCAAAACGCCTTTGGCGGTTTTATTTGGGATTTTGACAAAACGTCGTTCCTTTCCGCTCCCAAGCTTGCCTTTGCCTTGGAGCTTTGTGCAGGTGAGAAAAAAACGGTGATTGAAGCCGACGAAAACCTGATTTGCCACCCCTCTCCCATTGTGTTTGACGATCTGCGCTACGGTGAAAAATACGATGCCAACAAAGAGGTTGTGGGTTGGAATTTGCCCGGCTGTGACCTCTCAAATTGGACTCCTTCCATTCACCGCAGCTGCAACCGCGGTGAGAAGGTTCTTTGCGATGCGCGTCCCATCGTTGCCACGGGGGAATTGAAAGCGGTTTCCATCACCCCTGTTGATGGGGGATACCTCTATGACTTCGGTGTCAATATCGTCGGTCTTACCCGTCTTGCTATCAAGGGCGAGGCAGGGCAGCATATCATCATCGACCACAGTGAAATTCTTGAGGATGGCAAATTGTCCTTTAAGAGCATTATGTTCGACCGTCCGCACCTGGCGCATCTGAACCCTTACGTGCAGCGCACCGAGTACACTTGCCGTGGAAAGGGCGTTGAAGAATACACTCCGCACTTTACCTATTACGGCTTCCGTTACGCCTTTGTGACGGGAGTGGAAGAAAAACAAGCAACACCCGATCTGCTCACCGCCGTGGTGATGAACACGGATCTTGGCGACAGAGGCGATTTTTCTTGCTCGAATGAAATTCTCAACAAGCTGCAAGAAATGACGCGCCGCTCCACGCTTGGCAATTTTCAACACTTCCCCAACGACTGCCCTCACCGTGAGAAGAACGGTTGGACAGCCGATGCGGCACTTTCTGCCGAGCAGACACTGCTCAATTTTGAGCCCGAGGACAACTATCTGATGTGGGAAAAGTGCATCGTGCGCGCCATGAACGAGGCAGGGGCGCTCCCCGGCATTGTGCCCACGGGCGGTTGGGGATTCCATTGGGGCAACGGCCCCGCGTGGGATAGCGTGCTTGTTTATCTGCCCTATTTTTGCGCGGTTCTGCGTGACGATTTGCGCGTAGCCGAGGTGGCAAAAGAGGCGATGATACGCTATTTCCGTTACCTGACCACTCGTTTCGACGAGCGCGGACTGCTTGAGATAGGACTTGGCGATTGGTGTACCCCAAATCCCGAACATACCACGCCGCTTATTTTTACCGACAGTACCATTGCGTATGACCTTGCCAACAAGGCGGCATATCTCTATGACAGAATGGAAATGCCCGAGGAGGCTGCCTACTGCCGTCGTTTTGCCAAAAAGATGAAAGCCGCCATTCGCATGCATCTGTTAGAGGACGCCAACACCATGCGCTTTATCAACGGCTATCAATCGGCTCCGGCAATGGCGATCTATTACGGATTGTGTGATACCGAGGAAGAAAAAGAGAAAGCACTTGCTATCCTGCTTGAAGAGATTCACAAAAAGGATGACCACATGGGCGTGGGTGTTCTTGGCGGACGTGTAATCTTCCGCGTGCTTTGCGACTTTGGCTACGAGGATCTCGCAGTGAAGATGATTACGCGCCTCGATGCTCCCTCTTACGGCGTGATGATTGCCGACGGACTGACCACGCTTGCAGAGAACGTGCGTGCTCCTTACGGCTCTTACAATCACCATTTCTGGGGAGATATTTCGGCTTTGTTCATCGAATATTTTGCAGGCATTCGTCCCAATCCCAATTTGCAAAATGCCGCAAATGTCGATATATGTCCTCTGTTTTCCACGGCTCTGCAACACGCAAGGGCGTATTACAATGCTCCCACGGGCAAGGTTGCGGTCGCTTGGGAGAGAGCAAAGGAGAACATCGAGCTTACCCTGACCTATCCCAATGGAGCGAGCGGCTTTGTTTGTGCACCGCGCGGCTACACAGTAAACGGAGCGGAGCGGGTCAAGGCCGAGAGCGGAAAATTCATCTTCCAAAAGCAATAAAAACAAACGGCACCCACAAACAGTTGTGGGTGCTTTTGCTTTTTCTTTTTATTAATCTTTAATAAAAAGAATTGACAAACGTGCATTGCGAATGCTATAATAAAGCATACCCTATCCAAAAAGGGAAGTTTTCGGAAAGGAAAGAATCAAAATGAAAAGATTTCTTGCACTGTTTCTGACAACCAGCATGCTCTTGGCAATGTTTGCCGCCTGCAAGCCCGATAACGGCACGCAGAATACGGGAACCACGCCCGAGAGCACCACACCCGAGGTGACCACTCCTGAAGTGACCACACCCGAGCAAACCACCCCTGAGGAAACTACCTCCACAGGGGACATTCCGAATTTCGACGAGCCTGCCGCTCCCACCGCAAAAATGGCAGACGAAATTGTTGCAGCTCTGAATCCGACACAAAGCTTTTTGGCAACCTTTGATTGTCAAGAGGCGATCTTTGAGAACGTAGAAAAGATCTACGATATCCTCAAAGCGTTTTGGAACGAGGGATACACGCGCCTTGCCGTTGATACGGTTACAGGTGCAAAATTTGATATTTTCCTTTTGACCAAGGGCGATGAGCTTGTAACGGTTTACTGGCTCTACGAACAAAAAGAAGTGCGCATCACTTGGGAAACAACTACCGCAGGCGAGCTTTCCGTTTTGCAAAAGAATGCCACCACCGACACCGGCACTGTAACCATGGTACAAATCGGTGTTGAAAGAGGCGAGGCAGTCGACAACCCGATGATCGGCTTGTGCTACATCTTTAAGCTTGCAAACGGCAACGCAATCGTAATTGACGGCGGCTACTACTATGACGAGTGTGCCGAAAACGTTTACGGTGCATTGGCAAAGCTGGATGTCGCCAAGAACGAAGAGGATCAATTCATCATCGAGGCGTGGATTTTTACCCACGGTCACGGCGACCACAACGGTGTATTCCACAACTTCGCTCCTCTTTACAGCGATAAGGTTGACGTTGTAAACTTCCTCTATCAACTTCCCGTTAATGAGAATATTGCGGCTATCGGCGGCGGCAAGGCAGGCGAGGAAGCTTTCCACGAGCTTTGCAAGGCAACCTATCCCGAGGCAAACTTTATCAATCCCCACGTTGGTTTGAAGTACTACTTCAGCAACGTGACTGTTGATATGCTCTACACCCCCGACGTATATTGGGGCACCGAAGAGACCAAGATTACCTACTACAACGATAGCAGCTT
>JAZRKS010000207.1:0-4841 GCA_045646445.1 Eubacteriales bacterium
GCACCGCTCGCGTTTGCTGTCGCGAGCTCCCAGGGACCACCGAGCCCCTGCTCGCTAAGAAAGTTGTTACGCGTAAAAGCGGGATGTCAAGGGCGCCATCCCCTACCGTTTTGTTTGTTTTTTAAAGTACGGGCGAAGAGATTGCTTGCAATCTCGTGGCGGCTCGCCGCCTTCCATTAGGTCGTCCATCTGCTCCTAACGATACCAAAGTGAATTTATGAAAGGAGAAAAAATGAAGTACTCTGTCCGCGCGGCGCATGCGCATTGCGAAAACAACCAAGAAGAACTGATGAAAGATTCCCTTTGCGGTTGCTTTTATTGTCTTGAAATTTTTTCTCCTACAGAAATTAAAGAATGGATAAAAGATACCAAGGGAACTGCCCTTTGCCCCTATTGCTGTGTTGACTCAATCATTGGCAAATACACGGGCTACCCCATTACAAAAGAATTTCTTGCAGAAATGCATAAAGAATGGTTTGGAGATTCCAATTAAAATGATTCCCCAATAAGAAAGGACACTCTATGAGCTCCATCAAAAATCTTGAAGACCGTGCAAAAGAAAAAAACCGCGTGCTTGCAGGCACGCTTTATCTCGTTGCCACACCGATTGGAAACTTGGCGGATCTTTCCGAAAGGGCCATTAAGGTGCTCTCCGAGGTGGATTTTATTGCCGCCGAGGACACGCGCAATTCGATGCGATTACTGACTCATTTGGGCATTTCGAAGCCGATGGTCTCCTACTTTGAACACAACAAGCGCGAACGTGGCGAGCAGATTGCGGCGCGCCTTGAGGGTGGCGAGAGCTGTGCGCTCATTACCGATGCGGGCACGCCTGCCATTAGTGACCCCGGTGAGGATATGGTGGCTCTGTGTGCCGAGCGTGGCATTCCCGTGACCTCGGTTCCCGGCCCTGTGGCATCGATTGTGGCACTTACGCTTTCGGGTCTGCCGACGGGAAGATTTACCTTTGAGGGCTTTCTTTCGGTCAACAAGGCAGAGCGTCGCGCGCATCTTTCGGCTCTTGCAAACGAAACAAGAACGATGCTCTTTCACGAAGCTCCCCACAAGCTGGAAGCAACGCTTGATGATTTCGTACGCGCCTTTGGTGCGGATCGTCGCATTGCCATTTGCCGTGAATTAACCAAGGCGCACGAGGAAATTTTGCGCCTCACCCTTGCCGAGGCGGTTGCCTATTACAAGGATCAAAGTCCGCGCGGTGAGTACGTGCTTGTGGTTGAGGGCGCAAAGGATGCCGTTACATCGAACTTTTGGGATGCAATGGATATTCCCTCTCACGTTCAGCACTACATCGATGGCGGCATGGCAAAAATGGATGCCATCAAGCAGGTTGCGCGCGACAGAGGCGTGGCGAAGAATGAAATTTATAAGCAGGTTGTAGATTAAAAGAGCACACGCGCACTCTCCTTCCACTGCTATCGCGGTCCCCCTCCCTCCCGGAGGGAGGCAAGGGAGTTGCACTAATCTCTCACATCTTCATTATGCAAAAAGAACCTATCTCAGTTTGAGATAGGTTCTTTTTTGTTATTTTCTTAAGTCGATTTCAATTTTTCCATCTTTTGCAGGGGTAACGGTTTCGACGATGATATAAACGGTTTTGCCGCTTTCAAAGTAACCGCGGCGCTCGTCAATGCTCTCGCCACCTTTGAGGTTGAAGAGAAACTCCTTAACCCCGAGAGAATCGTAGTAAACGTTGATTTCGCCCTCTCCAAGGGATGCCTTGCATTGAATGCTTCCCTCTTGACCTTCGCCTCTCAATTTCAACCTCATAACGTAGGTGCCTTCGAGTCTTGAAAAACTGATGGCGGCGTGGTCGCCTCTCTCCATACGTACAAACATAAGCGCTTTGTAGCTGCTGACGTAATCACACGAGGTGGCGGACAACAAAAGTGCTATGCACAAAACGAATAAAAGCAGTTTTTTCATTTTAGTTCTCCTCATTTTTGAACAAAATATCCACTACGTGTTGCATACTCTGCGGCATGGGAGCAGAAAATTGCATTTCCTCTCCCGTGCGCGGGTGGGTGAGGTGAAGCTCGCCTGCGTGCAAGCATTGCCCTACAATAGACGCGCGGTGCTTGGCTTCAAAGCGCGTATTTGCGCCACCGTAAACGGCATCTCCCAAGAGGGGGTGGCCGACGGATGCCATGTGTACGCGAATTTGGTGGGTGCGACCCGTTTCGAGCTGACAACGCAAAAGCGTGAAGGAATTGCCGTCTGCCTCACCGCGTGCGAGCACCGACCAATGCGTAACCGCATCGCGTGAGCGCAATTCGCTATTATGGATAACCGCCATCTTTTTGCGGTCGACGGGGTGACGTCCGATAGGTGCATCAACGGTACCGCTCTCCTCGCGGAAGTTCCCCACCGCGATGGCGGTGTAGATGCGGCTGACGTGATGCTCCTTAAGCTGTGCGGAAAGTGCAAGATGAGCTTCGTCATTTTTGGCAACAACCAAAAGACCGCTCGTATCCTTATCGATGCGGTGTACGATGCCGGGGCGGATGACGCCGCCAACACCCGAAAGAGACGCGCCGCAATGATACAACAGTGCATTGACAAGCGTGCCCGTGGGATTGCCTGCGGCAGGATGCACGACCATGCCGACCGGCTTGTTGATAACGATGATATCGTCATCCTCGTAGACAATATCCAAGGGGATATTTTCGGGGAGTGCCTCGCAGGGCTCGGGCTCGGGGAGTGTGATCTCTACCGCATCCCCTTTGCTGATTTTGTAGTTTTTTGCCACCGTTTTGCCCCTTACCGTTACTGCGCCCTCTTCAATCAGGCGTGCGGCGGCAGAACGCGTTAGGTCTGCATAGGTTGCCACAAATTGGTCAAGGCGAGTGCCCTTATCGGCATCCTCGGCGACAAGCGCCAAGAGGTTGCCCTCCACCTCGTTATTCCACGTCGGCATCGTTCTTTTCCTCTGCTTTTTGGGCGCGTTCAAGCTTGATCTCCTGTATCAAATCTTTTACAAGATACAAAATCATCATGCCCGCACCAATGCAAACAAAAGAGTCTGCCACGTTGAAAACGGCAAAATTGATAAGGGTAAAATCTAAAAAGTCGATGACGTATCCCAAAATGAGGCGGTCGATCATGTTGCCAAGACCGCCACCAATGATGAACGCCATGGAAACCTGCGCCCAACGGCTGTTTGGCGGAAAACGGAACAGGTAAACAATGAGTGCGCCAATGGCAACGGCAGAAAAAACGATGAACACCCAGCGGTGATCCTTTAACATGCCAAACGCCATGCCCGTGTTTTTTACATAGGTGAAATGGAAAACGTCCTGCCACAGGGGAAAGGATTCCCACTCCTCTAAATTGATAACCGTTAGCCATTTGGTAAGCTGATCGAAGCCGATAACGCCAACGATAATGGCAATTAAGACAATCGTCATAAAATTCTCCTTTCTCTTTTTAGGGAAAGATAACACGGGGAGGGATGCCTTTTGACATAGCATCCCTTCCCTAAGCTATTGATATTACTTCAAAATTTCGCGGCAACGAGCGCAGAGGAATCCGCCCTCGCCGTCCTCCTCGCCCTCGGTGGAGAAACTCCAGCAACGGTCGCACTTGCAACCGTCGGCGGGCTCTACGAGCACTGCGAGTTGGCTTTCCTCGCCGCAGTAAGCTGCCTCGGGAGCATCGGTAGATTCTACCTTAACGCCCGAAACGATGAATACGGTGGGAAGCTCTGTGCCAAAGGAATTGAGGAGTGCGAGCACCTCTTCATCCTTGGTGTAAACGGTGATCTTTGCCTCCAAAGACTTACCAACGAGCTTTTCGGCACGTGCAATTTCAAGCGCCTTCATAACGTCATCGCGCAGCTCGAAGAGCTTGTTCCACTTCTCTGCTACGTCACAGAAGCAAAGTGCCTCGTCATATGCGGGCATATCGTTGAGGAATACGCTCTCGCACTTATCGGTTGCCTTGTGAGGAATTGCTTGCCACATCTCTTCTGCTGTGAAGGAGATGATGGGAGCGAGCAGACGAACGAGTCCGGACAGAACGAAATACATTGCGGTTTGTGCACTGCGACGGGGTGCGCCACAGGTCTTACCGGTGTAAACGCGGTCCTTGGTGATATCTACGTAGAGTTTGGAAAGCTCGGTGGTGCAGAAGTTGTTGACTGCGTGATATGCTACGTGGAACTCGTAGGTATCGTATGCGGTCTTAACGGTCTTGGTCAGATCGTTCATTGCGGAAATGACCCAACGGTCGATTTCAAGGAGCTCGTCAAATGCAACTGCATCGGTATCGGGATTGAAATCGTTGAGGTTTGCAATGAGGATACGAACGGTGTTACGGATTTTGCGGTAAGCGTCGGAGAGCTGCTTGAAGATAACGTCGGAAACGCGAACGTCAACACGGTAATCGGAGGATGCTACCCACAGATGAACGAGGTCGGAGCCGTACTTTGCAACGATATCAGAAGGAACGATAACGTTACCCAAAGATTTATGCATTGCCTTGCCCTCGCCGTCAACTACCCAACCGTGGGTAAGAACGGTCTTATAGGGTGCTTGTGCCACACCGGTAGAACCGACTGCGGTCAAGAGAGAGGATTGGAACCAGCCTCTGTATTGGTCGGCACCCTCAAGGTACATATCTGCGGGCCAACGTTGCTCGGGATTGTTCTCCATAACTGCGAAGTGAGAAGAACCGGAATCGAACCAACCGTCAAGCGTATCAGTTTCAGCGGTAAAGGTCTTGCCGCCGCATTCGGGACATACAAAGCCCTCGGGAAGCAGCTCGGCAGCACTCTTTTCGTACCAAGTCGGATCGTAGCCATGTCGTTCTGTGAGCCAAGGAGT
>JAZRKS010000208.1:0-7679 GCA_045646445.1 Eubacteriales bacterium
GCTATCGCGAGCGGCTAGGGACCACTAACCCTATCCGCTAAGAAAGTTGTTTCGCTTTGGTATTGTTGTTTATCACAAAAACTGAATCTCACATTCCAGCTCCACGCCGGTTTGTTGCAAGACGGTGGCTTGTATTTGCTCGATCAGGCGTTTTACGTCATTGGAGGTAGCACCGCCAATATTGACGATAAAGCCCGCGTGCTTTGCGGAGACCTGTGCGCCCCCAACGGTCAAGCCCTTCAGTCCGCAATCCTCTATCAGCTTGCCTGCAAAATGCCCCTCGGGGCGTTTGAAGGTGCTGCCTGCGTTGGGCAGCTCCAAGGGCTGTGAGGTGCGGCGCTTTTCCCAATACGTGCGCATTTTCTCACTGATCTCTTCTCTATTTCCCTTTTGCAGCTGCAAGGTTGCGCGCAAAATCACGCGCTCGGGGTGACTTTGATAAATGCTTTTGCGGTAGCCGAATGCTTGGGCATCCTCAACGAGTGTTTCTACCTTTCCCGTTTCGATGTCATAGTACTCCGAGCGAATGCAAACGTCGCTCATACTACCGCCGTAAGCACCTGCGTTCATATAGACTGCGCCGCCAAGCGTGCCGGGAATACCGAATGCAAATTCCAAGCCGCTCAAGGCTTGGTCACGCGCGGCGTTGGCGAGTGCCGAGAGTGGAATGCCTGCATCGGCAACGATCTTGTCTTCTTCTGTGATCTCAATCTCTCTGCATTTATCGGTAAAAACGACCGCTCCGCGATAGCCCTCGTCCGAGAACAGAACGTTACTGCCCTTGCCGATAACAAGGGTGGGGATCTCATTTTCTTTCAAAAAGGTGAGGGTTTGGCAAAGCTTTTCGACCGAGTGCGGAAAAAGCGCAACATCTGCCGCGCCGCCAATGCGAAGCGTGGAATGCTTGGAAAGCGGGCAATTCAATTCCCACTCTGTGCCCAGCATTTGCAATTTTTTCATCAGCTGTTCCATTCCAATCCCCTCCTTTCGCGGTGTCTATCTATATTATACTCGAAACTGCGCGCAAATGCAATATAAAAGCGGTGAAAAAAGGTGAGAAAAGTTGAATTTTCCAACAAAATAATGCACAATCCTATTGCAAAAGAGAAAAAATTGCGGTATAATAAGATGAATAGGTATGTGTTTTAAGGCGCGCACGCGCGAAAAGCACCAAAAAACAGGAAAGGATGAATTTGCACGATGGCACAAAACGAAAAGAAAACGCTTCGCATAGGAATGTTGGGCTTTGGCGCAATGGGTAGGACCCACACATGGGCTGTGCAAAATCTCCCCTTCTTTTACGGTGAGCTCCCCTTCTCCGCCAAGGTTGTTGGCGTTTGCACCACAACCAAAGAAAAGAGTGAGCGCGTAGCCGCTGAGTTCGGCATGCAGATCGCCACCGCCAACGAGGACAACCTGATCAACTCGCCCGATATCGATGTCATCGACATCTGCACGCCCAATATCTATCACTACGAAACACTCAAAAAAGCGATTGCCGCAGGCAAGAGCGTGCTTTGCGAAAAGCCCTTGTGCACAAGCGTTGCCGAGGCCGAAGAAATTGCCGCGCTTCCCCTTGCCAAGGGTCAGGTTTGCGGTATGGTATTCAACAACCGCTGGATCGCACCCGTTATGCGTGCCAAGCAGCTCATTGACGAGGGGCGCATCGGTCGCATTCTCAGCTTTGAGGGCAAGTATCTGCACAACAGTGCTGCCGACGTCCACAAGCCTGCCGGCTGGAAGCAGGATAGCACCGTTTGCGGCGGTGGCGTTTTGTTTGATCTCGGTTCACACGTCATCGATCTGCTCGGCTTTTTGTGCGGGCCTCTTTGCGAGGTGAGCGGCATGAGCCAAATTGCCTACCCCGTTCGCGCAGGACGCGACGGCAAAGAGTGGTTAACCAATGCCGACGAGTCCTTTTATATGATGGGCAAGACCGCAGGCGGCGCTTGCGGTACCGTTGCAGTTGGCAAATTGCAGGTGGGGACCAATGACGATCTCTCATTTGAAATTTACGGTGAGAAGGGTGCCTTGCGCTTCTCCTTGATGGAACCCAACTGGCTCTACTATTATGACAACACCGCCGAAGCCTCCCCCATGGGTGGCATGCGCGGCTTTACCAAAATCGAATGTGTCGGTCGTTACCCCGACCTGACCTTCCCCTCCCCCAAAGCGCCTGCAGGTTGGCTCTACGGACATCTGTCGAGCATGCACGCGTTCCTTTCCTCGGTAGCCGAGGGCAAGCACTTTGCTCCCTCGCTGACGGACGGTCTTTACGTTCAAAGGGTTATGGAAACGGCGTATGCTTCGGATCAAATAGGCGGCTTGCGATTGGAGGTGCCCGCATGCTCGTAATTGGACTGACAGGCCCTACGGGTGCCGGCAAAGGCGCGGTTGCAAGTATTTTTGCACAATACGGAATTCCCGTGATCAACGCAGACCGCGTTTATCACGAGCTCATCACTCCCCCCTCCTCTTGCTTGCAGGAGCTTGTAGAGGCCTTTGGTAAGCAGATCCTTCTTGCCGACGGCAGTCTTGACCGCCGCGCCTTGGGTGGCATCGTGTTCAACGATCCCGCCGCACGCGAGCGGCTCAACTCCATTACACACAGATACGTGATGGAAGAGGTCAAGGGGCAAATGGAGCGCCTACGCCGTGAGGGTGTACCCGTTGCTGTTTTTGATGCTCCTCAACTCTTTGAAGCAGGCGCGCATAAAGCTTGCGGTGCTGTGGTTTCGGTGCTTGCCGACCGCGGCTTGCGACTGGAACGCATTGTGGCGCGCGACAGTATGACTGCCGAGGCGGCTATGCGACGCATTCTTGCACAAAAGAGCGATGACTTTTTCAAAGCGCACTCCGACTACATTGTGGAAAACAACGGCACGCTGGATTCCCTGACACCTCAAGTGCATTGCATCCTTAAAGAATTGGGGGTAATCTCCCGGTGAAATTCAATGCAAGAAGCTTTGCTATTATTGCCGCTATCCTAGTGCTTTCCATTGGCTTTGGTCTTGCCTTTGACGGCGTTGCCACCGCCATTGAAAAAAAGCAATATCCCCTCTCCCCCCGTTATGCCGAGGACATTCGGGATGCTGCCGAGAAGTATGGCATTCCCGAGGTTATTCTTTGGGCTATTGTGCAAACCGAGAGCGGCTTTGCCAGCAACCTTGAGGGTAAGGACGGCGGCATTGGGCTGATGCAGCTCACCCCCGAAACCTTTGCAATGATACAAAAAGATATTTTAAAAGAGCCCCCCGAGGATAAGGGACGCCTTTATGACCCCGAGAAAAATCTTGAATGCGGTGCAGCGTATCTTTCTTTTCTGTATCAGCGCTACGGCGTTTGGGAGACCGTGTTTGCCGCTTTTGATGCGGGTATCGACGCGGTGGATGCGTGGCTTGCAAATCCCGAATGCGTCAGCGAATTGGGAACGCTCCAAAACATTCCCAACACCGCAACCGCGCACTTTGTGCGCGAGGCAAGTAAAGCCCGCGAGCTTTACATCAAATTGTATTTTTAATGCGAATTACATAAACAAAGGAGAAAACAATTATGTCCGAAAATCAAAACCTTCGCTATGAAAAAAAGACCGTCTACGAGCTGGCAGGTGCCACCGTTGTAGAGGAAGCGTATGAATATGCAAAGAACTATGTAAAATTCCTTGATGCCGCAAAGACCGAGCGTGAGGCAGTTGTTGAGAGCGTTCGCATTGCCGAGGCAGCGGGTTACCGCGCGTGGAACTTTGGCGATTCCATTAACGTAGGCGACAAGCTTTATTATAACAACCGCGGCAAGAACATTTTCCTCATTCGCATCGGTACCGAGCACATCAACAACGGTATCCGCATCACTGCCGCACACATCGACTCTCCCCGTCTTGACCTCAAGCCCGTTCCGCTTTATGAGGAGCACGGCATGTCCTTCTTCAAGACCCACTACTACGGCGGCGTCCGCAAGTATCAATGGCTTGCAATGCCCTTGGCACTCCACGGTGTTGTTGTAAAGCAGGATGGCTCTGTTGTTGAGGTTGTTATCGGTGAAGACGAGACCGATCCCGTAATGTATATCACCGACCTGCTCCCCCACCTCGCACGCGCACAAGGTGGAAAATCTCTCAACGAAGTTTTCCAAGCAGAAAAGCTCAACATTTTGGTTGGCAGCCGCCCCGTTGACGGTGAAGAAAAGGATGCTGTTAAGGCAGGCGTTCTCAACTACCTCAATGAAAAATACGGCATCACCGAGGAAGATTTCCTTTCTGCCGAGCTTTCTATCGTTCCTGCCGCAAAAGCACGCGACGTTGGCTTTGACCGCTCGATGATTTGCGCTTACGGTCACGATGACCGCGTTTGCGCTTATCCCTCTCTCACCGCTATGATTGATAGCACCGACACCATTCACACCTCTATGTGTCTCCTCGTTGATAAGGAAGAGACCGGCAGTGACGGTGTTACCGGTATGCAAAGCAGTCTTATCGTTGACGTAATTGCAGAGATTGCAAAAGCACTTGGCGGCAATGAAGCAGCCGTTCGTGCAAACTCCAAGTGCCTCTCCAGTGACGTTACCGCTACCTTTGACCCCAACTATGCCGACGTTTACGAGCATCGCAACTCCTCTCTCATTGGTTGCGGCGTTTGCTTGTGCAAGTACACCGGCAGCGGCGGTAAGGGCGGCACATCCGATGCAAGTGCCGAAATGGTTGGCTGGACTCGCCGTTTCTTGAACGAAGCAGGTGTTGTATGGCAAATCAGCGAACTCGGCAAGACCGACGTTGGCGGCGGCGGAACCGTTGCTAAATATATGGCAAACCACAACATCGACACCATTGACATTGGTGTTGGCGTTCTCTCTATGCATGCTCCCTACGAGCTGATTGCAAAGGTTGACCTCTACGAGGCTTACCGCGCATTCCGTGCGTTCTATCAATTTTAATTCAACTTCTCATTCAAATTTATCCCCAACAATATTGCGTTGTTAATTCTAAATTCATAAGGTGATGTAGGCAAGGCGCCCTTGTGCAAAGGGAGCTGTCAGCCGCTAGGCTGGCTGAGGGATTGTTTTACAGTAAAGCCATCTTTTACAATCCCTCCGTCTCGCTCCGCGAGCCACCTCCCTTTACACAAGGGAGGCAAAATTGTAATCGCAATTCACTAAACTTGACTTTAATTTTGTGAAAGGAGGCCTCTGATGCTAACCAAATTACAACAAGCCGAAGATAAATATTTGCACTTGGAGGCCTCGCTCTCCGATCCTATCATCGCAGGTGACCCTGCCAAATGTGCACAAATTGCAAAAGAGTATAAAGCTCTGACACCCATCATTGAAAAATATCGCGAGTTCAAAAACGCGCAAGGTCGCATCGACGATGCACTTCTCCTTTTGGAAGAGGGCGACGAGGAATTGCGCGCCTTGGCAAACGAAGAGTTGCGCGAGGCAAAGGAGCTTGTAGAGCAACTCAAGAGTGAGTTGACCATTATGCTTTTGCCGCGCGACTCCAATGATGAAAAGAACGTAATGGTGGAGATTCGCGCAGGTGCGGGCGGCGAGGAAGCCGCTCTGTTTGCCGCCGTTCTTTACCGTATGTACACGATGTATGCCGCAAGTGCGGGCTTTCGTTGCTCGCTCCTTTCCGAGAACCCCACCGAGCTTGGCGGCTACCGTCAGCTGACCTTCCAAGTAGAAGGCGAGGGTGCATACTCCCGTTTTAAGTACGAGAGCGGCGTTCACCGCGTGCAACGCGTGCCCGAAACCGAATCGCAAGGCCGTATTCAAACATCTACGGCAACCGTTGCCGTGCTCCCCGAGGCAGAGGAAGTCTCGATTGAGATCAACCCTGCCGACCTCGTTTTTGAATCCTGCAAATCGAGCGGTGCGGGCGGTCAGCACATCAACAAGACCGAGTCTGCAGTTCGCTTGACACACAAGCCCACGGGCATTGTTGTGGAATGTCAGGAAGAACGCAGTCAGTTCAAAAACAAGGATAAAGCACTGCGTATGCTGCGTACCATTCTGTATGACCAAAAGCAACGCGAGCAGGCAGATGCCATCGCATCCGACCGTCGCCGCCAAGTCGGCACGGGAGACAGAAGCGAGCGCATTCGCACCTACAACTATCCACAAGGTCGCATCACCGACCACCGCATTGGCCTTACCATTCACTCCATCGACCGATTCCTCGACGGTGACATTGGCGCAATGATTGATGCCCTTGCCACCGCGGAAACCGCCGAAAAACTGAAAAATCAAGACAGTTAACAAATTGGAGACACCCTTGAAAACCGAACATATCAAAATTACAGACATCGTCGCACAAGAGAGCGACCTCTCTCGCGCAGCAAACATATTGCGTGCAGGCGGTCTTGTGGTCTTCCCCACCGAAACCGTTTACGGTCTTGGCGGTGATGCTACGCGCGACGAGGCGGCAAAAAAGATTTATGCCGCAAAGGGACGTCCATCGGACAATCCCTTAATCATTCATATTGCAAACCCCGCTGATGCCGAAGAGTATGCCGTAACAAACGAGCTTTACTACCGCTTGGCAAAAGCGTTTATGCCGGGACCTTTGACTGTCATTTTGCCGCGCAAAGAATCGATTCCCACCTCTACCACGGGCGGTCTTGACAGTGTAGCGGTTCGTTGCCCTTCTCATCCCGTGGCACACAAGCTCATCGAGCTTTGCGGCGTCGCTATCGCCGCGCCTTCTGCCAATCTTTCGGGCAAGCCCTCGCCCACCTCTGCCGCACACGTCGCCCAAGACATGGACGGGCGTGTAGATATGATTATTGACGGTGGCGAGAGCGAAATCGGACTCGAATCCACCATCGTTAAAATTGACGGTGACGGGCTCATCCTTTTGCGCCCGGGCGGCATCACTTGCGATGCCCTCTCGCTCGTGTGCGAAAAGGTGGCCATTGCCGATGCCGTAATGCACAAGCTTGCAGAAAACGAACGCCCCCTCTCCCCCGGCATGAAATACAGACACTACGCTCCCACTGCTCCCCTTGTTTTGCTCAAGGGCTCGAGTGAAAACGTGCTTGCATACCTCAAAGCTGAAACGCGCAAATGCGCTATTCTTTGCTATGACGAGGAGTGCGAGGCGCTTGCGGGCAATGTGCTCTTCCCTATTGGAAAAAAAGATGACCTTGGCACACAGGCGCGCCGCCTTTTTGCCGCTTTGCGCGAGGCAGACACAACCGATGCCGAGATCATTTATGCGCATCTGCCACCCCAAGAAGGGCTTGGTCTTGCGCTTTATAACCGACTTATTCGCGCCGCCGCGCACACAATAAAAGATGTGTGAGGCGCGCACTCGCTTCCCCGAACCGTTCCAAACCTGACAGAAAGGACACCAAAGAATGGCAAGAAAGCAAAAGAAAGAAAACAAAGAAATCGTTTACGCTCCCGTGGTCTATCAGCCCATTACCGAAACGATTGAAAAAAACTATATGCCCTACGTTATGAGCGTTATCGTTTCACGTGCGATCCCCGAGATCGACGGTCTGAAGCCCTCGCACAGAAAACTCCTTTATACAATGTATAAAATGGGACTTCTCACCGGCGGAAAAACCAAATCCGCCAACATCGTCGGCCAGACCATGAAACTCAACCCCCACGGTGACCAGGCGATTTATGACACCATGGTCCGTATGGCAAGAGGCAACGGAGCTTTGCTCCACCCCTGG
>JAZRKS010000209.1:0-2775 GCA_045646445.1 Eubacteriales bacterium
AGAGGGCTTGATGAGCCAAACCTTCATATTGCGTTCCTGATAATTGAATCGGGTAATGAGGGCGTTTGCGGTCTTGGAAGAGCCCATTGCGCCATACTTAAAATATAATTTAGCCATAACGTATCTCCAAAATCATTAGAATTTGCAAATCAATTGTTCGAGTGCCGTGTAGCCTTGGGGGGAGAGCTTGAGCGCGCGGTCGGCTTCCAGGCAAAGCTCCATAGCGTTCTTCAGTCGCTTTTCCGAAATCTGCCGCAGGCTCTTTTGATAAAGCCCTACGCGATATTCGTGCCACGCAGGCTTGAACGCGGCACAGATCTCACCAATGGGTGCTCCCTCGGCGGTCATTGCGCGAATAACGGTCATATCACAAACGGTGCCTGCCACCTCTGCCAAAATACGAATAGGTTCGGCGCGGCGGAAGCGGTAGTCTGCAAGAATAGCGAGCGCCTCCTCGGTGCGCCCTGCCACAATGGCGTTGGTAAAGGCGTAGGTATCGTATTCATTCAGGGGCGTGCAAACGTGGCGCATCGATTCCTCGTCAGCAACGGTTCTACCGTGATAGCGCAAATAAAAGCTAAGCTTGTCTATTTCGTTTGCAAGGATATACATGCTGTGTCCGCAATATTCGGGAATGAGCGAGCAAAGGGCAGGCGATGCCTCTACACCGTTGTGCAAAAAGTGCTTTTGTACCCAAGCCGCAAGCTTTGCGGTGGAGCAGCGGTCAAACACAACGGGGGTTAAATACTCTCCAAGACGTTTGAGCAGAGTTGACGGGCGCTTAGGCAGAATGCCTGCATTGAAGTGATCGGCGGCAACGCTGACAATGAGCATATTGTAGTCATAGTCCTGCAGGGCAGAGAGGGCATCGCAAAGATCGTCAACCTCGTTCTGTCTCATGGAATTGAAGTTGAGACCCGAAAGAACGACCAGCTTTTTATCTGCCATCATCGGCAAAGGCATCAGCGCATCAATCAGCTTTTGTGCATCAAAATCCATGGCGTCGAGGTGAATCTCGTTAAAAAATGCAAAGGTGGGGTCGGGGCAGATCAGCTCACGTGCCTGCTTGATGGCAAAAGATTTGAGATAATCCTCGTCGCCAAAAAAGAGATAGCCCGCACGGGGATTGCTTTTCAGTTCTTTTCGAAAATCCGCTTCTTTGATTAAATCCATGGCATCCGACTCCTTTCTTTGCAAATCTAATATCATTATACCATTATTTGCGCCGCCCGTCAAGAGAGAAAATCTCTTTTGCGATCAGAATCAAAAAGATTTTCGCATTTTGCGGTCTTTATATCCCAACAGGACACAAAGAGCAAAAAATCGTCCCATTACGCTATTGCAAAACGCGGTGAGGTGTGCTATAATATGTTGACCTTGCAAATCCTTACCCTAAGGGAGAAACCTGTATGAAGCATACTGTAGATCATAAAAAAATATGGCTCGAATGGGTGCCCATCGGTGTTTGTGCCGTTGCCATTCTTACGTGCGCTTTTGTATTTGGGCAAAAGTGGTACAAGGTGTGGCCAACCTTGAACACTCTCGTCATCTTGTTGCTCAGTGCGCGTGTTGACCGCCGCTCCTTTTTGATTGGCGGACTCAACGCAGCGCTTTACGGTATTGGCTATTTTACCGAGGGACTTTATTTTTCGGTTGCCAACTGTCTGATTGTTTCCATGCCCCTTCAGTTATTCTCCTTTTTTAACTGGAAGAAGCACGCCGACGGAAACTCCACCAAGCTCCGCACGCTTGGGTGGAAAGGAGAAATTGTTGTTATTTCCTCAACAGTGATTGGTTGCTTGCTTTGTTATTGGTTCCTCTTGCCCTTCTTCGGTGGGGGACAGCAGCAGGCGGGGCTTGATATTTTTTTGTTTGTTACAGGTCTTGTTATTACGGTATTGAGCATGCTGCGCTACGTTGAGGCACCCTATTACAACATTGTCTCCTCGGCGGCAAATCTGGTGATGTGGGGGATTATTTGCTCCAAGAATATTGCCAACCTCAATTATCTCATCATGGGGGCATATAGCTTTTTCCGCGTAACGCAATCGGTCATCACTTGGACAAATCAGTACCGAAAGAGCAAACGCGAGGAGAGCCACGAGTCCCCGTAAAATACCGCTCGCGCGCGTATAAAATAAAAAAGTGGAAAATATTTTGAATTATTTTCAAAAAACCCTTGACAAAAAGGGAAGAATCGGTTATAATATGTCGTGTCATTGTGTAAAAAGCGTATTCCAGGCTTGAAAGTGTGAAACGCTTCCGATTAATCTTAAGGAGGTGCAAAACGATGCTCAGAACTTACCAACCGAAAAAGCGTCAAAGAAAAAAGGAGCACGGCTTCAGAAAGAGAATGAAGACTGCTGATGGCAGAAACGTACTCAAGAGAAGACGCGCAAAGGGCAGAAAGAGACTGACCTACTAATTGATTACCCAATAAGGAATCAATTCCAACATAAAACACCGACTGCTGTGAAGCGTGCCTTGCGCGTTCGCGCTGTCGGCGTTTTTGTTTGTTAAGCGACCATTCATATTTTCTCAATTATTTATTTTTCAATGACGGAAGCAAAACTTTTCAGCAAAGGAAAGAGCCAATGAAGTACACAACCATTAAGGAGCATCATCTTTACGATAAAGCCTTTCGAAAAGGCGCGAGATGGAGCGGACGCTACGTGTCCGTATTTGTTTTGCGCGATTATGCCGCCAAGCGGCTGATGCTGGAAAACCCCGAAAAGAAGTATTACAATCGCTTTGGCGTGTCGGTTTCCAAGAAGG
>JAZRKS010000210.1:0-3781 GCA_045646445.1 Eubacteriales bacterium
GGCGGCATTTTTCTGTTTATTATTATGTAAGGTCCTTTACAAAGCAACGGCGGCGTGTGTGCTGCTCCTTTTCAAAGTATTTCCACTGCGCTTGAATTTTGGTGTTGGGTTCAAGCTGAGGGCCTGTTTCAGCATAAATGATGTGGTTCTTTGCCGTGGAATTGACAAAGTGGTTAAAGATGGTTGCAATCAGCAGCGTGCCTTGTAGCTCGGGCTTGATGGCAATCAGCAAAAGGTCCACCGTGTCGTTGTGGTTCATCGAGTAGAGCACGGGAGCCCAGCCCCAAGGGAAGAGCTTGCCGCGGCACTTGGTGAGCGCGTTTGACAAAGAGGGAACCGTTACACCGAATGCTACCATTTCGTCATTTTCGTCTACCACAAAGCAAGCATAGTCGGGATTGACCAGCGGAATGAATTTGTTGGCGTATTTCTCAATTTGGCGGTCGGTCAAATCAACCGTGCCATAAAGGGGAGCATACGCCTCGTTAACAAGGCGGAATACCTGCTTTACGTAAGGTTTATAATCGCGGCGGTGCTTCAGATCTGCTACGCGATATTTCCCTTGGCGCTCGTTGCGAGCCGCTACGCGAGCGATCATTTGTGCCTCGCGCGAGTCCGGCGTGGGAACGTTGATGCGGTACTCTATCCAGTCTGTGGATTTGCCGTAGCCAAGGCGCTCGAGGTGCTCCTTGTAATAAGGCGCATTATAATAGGTAATAAACATGCTTTGGCGGTCAAAGCCTTCAATCAGCATGCCCTCGCGGTCAAGGTCACAAAAGCCAAGCGGACCGTGCACTTGGTCGCAACCCTTTTCGCGCGCCCAAGCTTCTACGGTATCAAAAAGCGCTTTTGATACGCGTGCATCGTCGATGAAATCAACCTGCGAGAAGCGCATTTGATTTGTGTTCCATTTTTCGTTGGCACGATGGCTCAAAATAGCACCGATGCGCCCAACGATCTTTTTATCTTCAAAAGCGAGAAAGCATTTTGCTTCGCAATATTCAAACGCAGGGTTTTTGGCGGGGTTCCAATCGTCTACGTCATCACCAAAAAAGCCGGGAACATAGTTTGGCTCATTTTCATAAAGTTGATTGGGGAAGTTTACAAAGCGGTGTCTGTCGCGCTGCGTTGTTACTTCTTTAATAGTAATGTTACCCATATTAAATCCCTTTCGGTTTTGTGTCCCGTTTATTATACAAAAAAAGTCGAAATTTGTCAAGAGGTTTGGCGTAATTTGGGCATTTGAGGGCGGGTGCACAAAGAATAAGATCCTGCAAATTTCGCTCAAAAACAACCAACGGTTGTTTCTAAAACGGCGTTTTTTGTGCAAAATTTATCTGTGCTTAAAAAATAAACATCCAGCGTTAAATTTCGACAGAAAAATACTTGAAATAAAAGATACGGCCATGCTATAATAAAAGTATGCAACAGGTTGGCAAAGGAGGCAAGCAATGGAAGCAAAAACAGTTGATCTCAAATACGACATCGGCAAAACCATTCCCATTTGTTGTGTTGAGAATGACAATTTGAAAAAACTGAATATACAGAATCAATGCTTTTTGCTACTGATTGTTCACGAGGGAAGTGTGAGCCTGCAATGCGGTGAAGAAATCGTGGATGCCATGGGTCCGTGCCTGCTTTGCTTTGATGAAAGAAAGGCGATCAAGCTCATTCGCAGCCGCAATTTGTGCTGCGATGCCGTCTATTTTCACCCTACGTTCCTCAATGCCGGCATGAGCTTTGCTTGTGTGCATGCAAATGGGCACGAGGAGCTTGCCAACCTGCACGATCTCTTTTTGCTCAAGCCCTTTATTACCGATGAGCGCCTGATTTTGCCTATGCTTGATGATTATCAAGCATCCATGCGTTTTCTATTTTTCAAGCTGGCAGAGGAGCTGGAGGTGCAATCCGATTGGTATTGGTCTTGCCGAAGCCGCTCTTATTTTATTGAAATCATGCTTCTTTTAGAGCGCATTTATTGCTCTATGGGTGGCAGATATGTTGAGGTCACCGAGGAGGATGACGAGCTCGACAACGCCTTTCTCAAGCAGGCGGTCTCCTTTATTGAAAGTCACTACAATGAGCCCATCGACTTGCAGGATATCGTGCATTCCTGTTCCATCAATCACTCTACCTTAACCAAACTGTTCAAGCAGGAGCTGGGCATCACGCCCGTTGCCTATTTGTGGCACTACCGCTTGGTAATTGCCAAAAAGCTTTTGGAGTTTACCAATCTGCCCGTCAAAGAGGTTGCCAAGCGTTGCGGCTTTAAAACCGTTCAGCACTTCAGCCGCAAGTTTGAGGAGCAATTGGGTCTCTCGCCTGCCGTTTTTCGCACGCAAGCCGTCGCACGCCGCAAAGCGAGCTTTTAATGACTTACATCAAAACACAGGAGGATAAAATGAAAAAATACGTTGCCCTTTTGCTTTCCCTTGTTCTGCTGCTCCCATTATTCTCCTGTCAAAAAGGAGAAAATACCTCCACCACACCCGAAGATGTTTCTACAACAGAACCCCAACAAACCACCTCCGCGGCACAAGAGACTACCACCGCGCCCGAGGACGAGATCGAGCCCCCTATCGAGGCGGACGTAGAAACCGATCCTTTTCAATATTACTATAGCATTATAGAAGCGTATCGTGCCGCCGTCCTTCGTTTTGACTTGATCGATGCCGATGATGAAACACTTGCCAAAGAGTTGGAATTGGAAACCGTCTATTTTGCAGAGCCCTTCCGCAAAATTTTGGAGGCGGCATACGCTTTTTATCCCTACGGCGACAAGGACGAGAAAACTCCCGCAGTGGAAAGACTGCAGTATTTTGTGTATAACGATCGCTGCGACCTCAACGGTGACGGGCACAAGGAACTTGTGCTGATGACCGAGGACTATCGTATTTTGGCGATCTACTCCTACATTGTGCGCCCAAAAGTAGTTTTTGGGGAAACTGTTTTGCGTGACTACGCCGTTTTGCTGGATACTTTCACACCCGAAGAGGGGTGTTGGATCGATAGTGAGGGGCGCATTCACGTCAATGCTCTCTTTAGCGATTCGCTTTATCAAAGCCACGCCGTTTACGAGATCGCGCAGGGCGGTGCTCGCTTGAATCTGATCGTACAATATGGGCAGAGCAACAACGAGTTTATCAAAATCGAGAACGGTGAGCGCGTCAAGATCGGGCAAGCGGAGTTTGATGCCCTTAACGAGCAGTACGGTAGCTATCTTGATCCCGACGAAAGAGCCGAAGCCACACGCACACAGTCGGGACTTAAGTGCTACAGTCTCTTTTCTGAGTGGCAAGGCGAGATCCCCGAAGCCATGTACCGTCCCGTTTTGAAGGGAGAGAAAAAGGTACGCATTGGAGAGACAGGGGAGTTCGTTTACCTCAAGGATTACGTTCTCACCACCGCAGGCGTATCTCTTGCAAAGTGCGAGACCTTGCGCTACATCTATTATGATGTGGACGAAAATGAAGTTCTTGACGTTGCCATTGATTGCGGCAGCGAAAAGCTGTGCCTGACTTACGAGGGTGGTGTTGTCACCCTGGCCTCGCTCTCCGACGAGATTTGGAACGAGATTGAAAGACGGGATTTTACCTACGTTTATAACATCTGCACCCTCAGCGCACCTTGGCGCGAGGCGATCCTCTCGCCCGAGGAGGTCGAAACCATTGCAAACTACGTTTGGAATATTTATGACGGAGACGAAGACGGTGCCGCCGGCACGCTCTACATACATTATGAAGTCGGATCGTAGCCATGTCGTTCTGTGAGCCAAGGAGTT
>JAZRKS010000211.1:0-7576 GCA_045646445.1 Eubacteriales bacterium
GTAAACGTTGTGCATACCAAACACCTGCAGCTCAACGTTGCACAAAAGTGTTTCTTTGTTCCAAAATTCAAATTTTGTAACGCCGCTCTCGTGGCGAATGTTGCGCGCGGTATAGTCGGCATCCTTTTCAATGCCAAAGGTGAGGTGACGTCCCTCAAATGCTTGCAGGGCGAGCACACTTTCGGCATCGTCGGCATTGTAAAGAACAGCTCCGCCCTTGCCTGTTCGTTTCGCATAGGCGAGGAAGGACGCGCGAACCTGCGCAAGGCTTTTGAAATAATCGGGGTGATCCATTCCCATATTCAAAATCACCGCCAGGGTGGGGTTAAAGTCAAGGAAGGAATCCATATATTCGCAAGCTTCAAAAACAAAGTGCTCTCGCTCTTTTCCAATATGGCAGGTGGCTCCCCCAAGCAAGGGGAGCTCTGCACCGCAAAGAACGGTGGCATCGGCATCTTGCAAAAAGATTTGCGCACACATTGCCGTGCAGCTGCTTTTGCCATGCATACCCGCAACGCCAACGCGATGGCGGTAAGACACCATTAGGTAGCCAAGATAGTCGGCACGCGAGAGGAGCGGCTTGCCTGCCGCCTGTGCCGCCAAGTATTCGGGGTTGTCGGCACCAATGGCAACCGTATAGACCACGGCATCGTAATTGGCAATATTTGCCGCATTGTGCGATGGGAACACGGGAATTCCCATCCCCTTTAACTGTAGCGTTTGGGGGTTTTCGGAGCGATCCGATCCTCCCACCGCGTAACCGAGCGAGAGCGAAATTTGTGCCAGCGACGACATGCTGATGCCGCCAATGCCAATAAAGAAAATGCTGTGGCAATTCTTTAGCATTTCGCCAATGCGGGCATATCCATAGTGTGTATTTTCCAGAGCCACATCGCTCCCCCCTTTCTAAGTTCATTCAATCGGGCTTGATTGGGTAGATCTCACCCTTTTGTTGTTTGTGACGGTTTTGTGAATATGTTCTTATACCTTTCACAAAAAGATACTGCAACCGTTGAATAACAGTCACAAAAACGCAGTATAATAATGGCATCAGTAATATGATTGACGGAGGATTTCCCTATGCAAATTACCGACATCAAAGTAAGAAAGCTTTTTGACGAAGGCCCTATGAAGGCAATTGTTTCGGTTACGTTTGACGGCCAGCTTGCTGTTCACGACGTAAAAGTGATTTATGCGCGCGAAAAGTATTTTATTGTAATGCCCAGCCGCAAAAATCCCGATGACACCTATCGCGATATCGTACATCCCATTAACGCACAGTTCCGTGGGATGCTTGAGGAAAGCGTCATTAGCGCATACGAAGCCGCTCTTGCGAATGCGGCTGAGGTTGAAGACAGCGAAGAGGTTGGCGAACCCGTTTAATATCAAATGCAACAAAAAGACTGCTTTGGCGGTCTTTTTTGTTTTATAATCTGCCGTGAGAAAAAAGAACAGTTTCCCCTTTGAGGGTGAGTGTACCAAAGGAATACCCTTCCCCGTCCTCGTTGTAACCAATGCTGCCGGGGTTAAACAGATACATCGGGCGAGAAAGCGTAGCTTTGCCGACCGCCTCGCCTGCCGCAACGGTGATTAGCGTGGGCTTGTGCGTGTGACCGAACAGAACGATGTCAGCACCCACCTCCGCCGCGTGCGCAATGAGCGCACCGAGTCCACCTTTGACACCCCATTCGTGGCCGTGGCAAAGAAGGAGCGTGTGCCCCTCAAGATACAAAAGGCGTTCGGTACGGTCGGCGTAGTCGGAGGATGACCAATCGCAGTTGCCGCGCACCGCCCAAAGAGGGGTGTCGCAAAGGAAAAGGCGGTCAAGATCACGCGCGCCGTCGCCGAGAAAAAGGACGGCATCGGGCTTTTTGATTTGTCGCTCGAGAGCCGCGTGCATATTTTCAACGCGCCCGTGCGAATCCGAAAAGATCAAAAGCTCCATAACTGCCTCCCAACGTATTGCAAGAAAAAACACCGCTCGACAAAACGCGCTTTTCCCCATCTACCCTATATTATAGCACGCACGGGCGCATTTGTCTACACCCAAGATGGAAAAAAGCAAGAAAGATAATTGGAAAATAAAAAAGAGACGAAGAACACATACGCATTCTTCGTCTTTTTTAAAAAAACCCCGCCGAGCCGTGTGGTCGGGCAGTCGGAACCCTGTAGTTCAGGGCGGTGTCCGCGGGACGGCTTTACTGCTCCCAACGTCCGATGTGCGGTCGAGACAAGTCAATCGATACACGCACTCGGGAGGTCTGCAAACCACCGTCTGCCTTAGACTCCTTTAATCAATTGTAGGTTCACAAATCACCGAACCATCACGCACTAAGCAGGAAGTTTATTTTTGTTTTAGTTGCCGTCGTAGTCGATTTCTTCGGAGAACATATCGTCAAATACGTCTGCTACGTTGTCGAATTCATCGTCATCGTCAACACTAACGAGGGTATCCTCGCCATCCTCATCCTTTTCAAGGCGAAGTACTACGTACTCGCAAAAGCCGCCATCGTTTTGTGCGTTTTCTGCTGCCTCTGCAGGAATCATTGCAAAGTAAACCTTATCGTTCAGGGTAATTTCACCGATTTTTTCAAATTCGATCTCGGAGCCGTCTTCATCAACCAGCGTAAAAAATTCGCGTTCGTTTTCGTTCATTGTCTTATCCTCTTTTTCAATAATAGTATGTGTCATTATTGTACACGAAATTCGTGCACTTGTCAAGTGGTTTTTTATTTTTGCGATGCAAAATCCAAAATGTCGGATAAGATCGCGTTGCTGACGAGCATTCCCTCTTGCGAGAGAGAATATCTGCTCCCCTCGCATTTCACCAGCCCCGACTTGACGAACGGTGCGAGCTTTTTGCCGTACATCTCCTCAAAGGAAGCACCAAAACGGCTCTCAAACACAGCGGTGTCAATACCCTCGCACAAGCGGAAGCGGAGCATGACGTACTCGTTCATGCGCTCCTCCCAATCGGGCGTTGTGCTCTCCTCGGTAATGTCGTGGCCCTTGATGTACTCCTCAATATCGCGCGAGTTACCAAAGCGCGTGCTGCCAAAATCCGAATACGCCGCAACGCCAAAGCCGAGGTACTCGTCACAGTTCCAATATTTGGGGTTGTGGCGCGACTCGTACCCGGGGCGAGCAAAATTGCTGATCTCGTATTGCGCGTAGCCGTTCTCTGCAAGAAATTCGATGCCTTCGAGGTACATTTTGCGCGCGGCTTCCTCATCGGGGAGAGATAACGTTGCCCGTTTGCGTGCAAAGGGCGTTCCTGCCTCGATGATAAGATCGTAGGACGAAATATGCTCGGGAGAAAGGGCGAGAACCTTTTGGAGCGTTTCACGACGGCTCTCGGGGGTTTGGAGCGGAATGCCCGACATGACGTCAACGCTGATGTTATCAAATCCCGCCGCACGTGCATCTGCAAAGCAGGTAGCAAAAATATCGTAGTTGTGAAGTCGGCCAAGCGCCTTGAGCTCGTTTTCGTGTGCGCTCTGCAAGCCGATGCTCAGGCGGTTGATGCCTGCCGCGCGCATGCGTGCAAAGAGCTCGCGCTCACCCGTTACGGGGTTGCACTCGGCGGTGATTTCGGCAGTTGGAGAGACGTTGTAATTTTTATAGATCTCCCCCATCAGCTCCTTGAGGAGATACGCGGGGAGAGTGGTGGGCGTTCCGCCACCGAGAAAAACGGTATCAACAATATAGTCGCGACACAGGGGCGCGTGCTTTTTTAGGTCACGGCAAAGCGCGGCGGCGTATTCTACCATTTTTTCCTCATCTTGACGCGGAAAGGAGCAAAAATCGCAATAGAGGCATTTGCTGCGGCAAAACGGAATATGCAAATAAAGTCCAAGTGTTTTCATCCGTTACCTCCGTTCCGCGTGGCAGACCAAATATAGGATCTGATATTTTTTTGCAAGCTCTACCAAAAGTCTCTTTGCCGCCGCAAGACGTTGCTCGTCAAGATTGACGAAGGGATCGTCTAAAATGATGGGCGGCTTTTCTCCCTCGGCATAGAGCGCCTCGGCAAGAGACAGGCGAACGCAGAACTGCACGGCATCGCGCCAGCCTTGGCTCAAGGATTCGGGATGCTGGGTTTTGCCACCCTCGCGGAGCTTGACCTTAAACGAGGTATCCATTACCGATTCGGGGGCGTTGCCGTTCATTAAGGATTTAAGCAGGGATGAAAAACTCGTTTGCATATCGGCAAGATAACGCGTGGAAAGCCCTGCCTTTGCCTCCTCCAAAAGCTGCGCGGTATTGGCAATGGTGTTGCTGTTGGCACGTGCTACGGCAAGCTCCTCCTCGAGCGAGCGGAGGGCTGCCTCAATTTCGGGCAGTCGCTCGGCATCGGTTGCAAGGCGACCGATATGGCTCTTGAGCTCTGCCTGACGGCTTTGCAGGTCGGTCAGTTCCCTTTGCAGGGTGCGCTCGCGGACGGTTAATGCATCCACGTCGGGGAGTGTTGTGCTCTCCTGTTCGAGGTGCGTGCCAAGTCCCTTTTCGGCAACAAAACGAGAAAGCTCTTCGCGTAGTTCGGGAATGCGGCGTGTAATGCGGCGGTATTCGGTTTCCCACTCTTGCACACGGTCAAGACACTCGGAGGGTTTCATCGTGCCCTCGGAATCAAAATGGCGCAAGAAAGGGGTGAGTTCTGCCTGCAGACGCTTTTGCTCAGCGATCGCCTCATCACGGCGGCGTCCCCGTTGCTCGGTCTCGGCGGCCGCTCGGCTGATGCGAGCAACGTCGCGGCGCAATGCTTCAATGTCATCGCGGTAATCGTTCTTGGGCGGCAGAACAATCTCCCAAGTACGGAATTTTTCTTGCAAGGTGCGTAACAGCTGTTGCTTTTGTGCGCGCAAGGCGTGCAGGGCTTTTGCTTTTTTCTGCTCTGCAGCTTCTCCCTCGCGCCATTGGCGAGAAAGCACCGAGAGCTCGGTCAAGCGGTCGCGCAAATTGCCCTCGGCAGAAACACCGTAGCGAGAAAGCATTTGCTTTGCGGCAATCTCTGCGGCAAATTCGGTGGGTTCTTCCACAGGTCTCTTCTTTTGCAAGAAAAGACAAAGAGCAACCACACCCAATACAGCGGCAACGGCAAACAGAACGGGAACGAATATTCCCGCAGTTGCCGACAGTGCGGCAAGCACCAAGCAAATGATGGCCGGTGCACGTTTTGCGCTTCCCTTTTGCTCTTTTTGCGCAGAACGTGCGGCTTCTTCGGCGGCAAGCGCATCCAAAACGCCCTTGATCTCCCCATCGGTGGGGGGATTTTGGCGTGAAAAGTGGCGTGCTGCGGCGTTCTCAGTGGGGGCATTCAGCCCTGCCTCGCGGTGGGCGATGTTTTGCAGCTCCAAATTTGCGGAGAGCATCGATGCAAAATCATCCTTGGTTGGGAGCATGCCTGCAAAATCGGGCTTGAGAATTTCATATTTTTCGGTTTGTGCCGAGAGGGATGCAATCTCGTTTACACGTGCACGTGCATCGCGGATGCTATCCAACAGGCGACGTTTTTCCTCTATTTCCCCGGGAGTGGGGTGCTTGCCCTTCATACGCGCGTCAAGGGCACGTGCAGAATCCTCAAGGGCGGAAAGCTCCTTTTGCATACGCTCCTTTTGCGCCAAGAGGGCTGCTCTTTCGCGCACAATGCCTGCGCGGCGGAGCGTTACACGCACCTCTTCGATAGATGCACTCAACTCTTTTGCGCGCTCACCGAGGGCAGATAGCTCACTCTCCTTTTGGCGCATCATTTCCTCGGTGCGAGAGAGCTGCTCGATTTGTGAGCGTGCGTTTGCAATTTCGCGTTCGATGTCGGCAATGCGACCTCTCTCGCCTGTCATTTTGTAATACTTTCTGCGCTTTTCAAGTGCCGCCATGGCATCGTCAAAGCTGCCAATATCGTCAACGTCGTCAAGCAGGTCACCAAGCTTTGCGGTGATGCTATTATTGTCGCCTTTGGCAACTACGGCGTGTTGTGAGAGATAAACCGTACGCGCAAAGCCGTCGGCATCAATGCCGAAAAGCTCCTCGCCAATGCGTGAGGAATAGCGATGGCTTTCACAGTTGGTGGCAAGGTCATAAAGGGCAAAGCTATCACCGCTCTCCTTTGCGCAAAAAAAGCGCTCGATGCGGTATTTGCCCGACGCGGTGGAAAACTCCAAGCTTCCCCCATACGCGCCGCCCTGCCAAGGCATATATTTTTTGCGTTCGTTTTCGTCAAGAGATTGCTTGCTGCTGGCAGGCATACCGTAAAGCATTGCCTTGATAAAGGCCGCCAAGGTGCTCTTGCCCCAGCCGTTTTCCTCGAGCAGGATATTCAGTCCTTTATCAAAGGAATAAGAAAAATCATGCAGCTTGCCAAAATTCTCGACGTGTAATCTGATCAGTTTCATAGGCCAAGCTCCTCTCCCGACAAAGCGCGGAAACCGCAAGCAATGATGCGTTCTTTTTCGCTATCGGAAAGCGAGGATGCCATAACGCGGCGCACAAATTCCCCCTTGAGGGAAATATCGTGGGCGTAGTCCTCGGCGTTGATGGAAAGACGGGTCTCATCCTTGACCTTTGCAAAATAAAATCTTTCAGCGAGCACACCTCGCAGGTGTGCCAAATCAAGCATTGCCTCGGCAGGGCGAGTGCCCTTGAGGTTGACCTTGACCATATCCTTTTGCGAGATGTCCGCAATGGCGGCAAGCATTCTTTCTTCCAAATCAAGCGCGGAAGAAAAGCCGGTAATATCGCACTCCTTGGTGTGGAGCGTGCGCGTGGCAAACGGAACAAAGCGGTGCGAGATGCGACTGCCCTCCACCTCAAGAAGAACGTAGCCCTTGGTGCCGCACTCGTCAAAGCCGCGCCCCTCAAGGCAACCGCTGTAACACGCGATGCCGCGTGTATCAAGGCGAATGGGGCGGTACTCGTGAATGTGACCGAGTGCCGCGTAGTCGATATTCTTCTTTTTAAAGCGGCCAAGGTGAATGATATCCTCGCCTGCGGCACCTGCGCTACGGCGTTCTTGACCGTGCAGGAGCAAAATGTTGACGTCGTCTTTGTTCAGGGAGAGCGTATCGGCATCGGGCACAGCTGCACCCGTAATAGCAACGTTTCCGCGGCGGTAGGTGGACCACACCTTGCCAAAGGTAAAGAGGTTGGCAGGCAGCTGTGCGGAATTTGCAAGCGCACTGCCCTTATCGTGGTTGCCCGAAAGATAGTAAAAATCGATCATCGGGTAGGATGCAATCAAATCGAGCACGTAGTTTTCGGTGCTTTTGGTAACACGTGCACCGTCAAACAGGTCGCCCGCAATCAGAATCGCCTCAACACCCTCATCAGCCGCTACGCGTACCATACGAGAGAAGGTGGAGCGAATCTCCAATTTGCGCTCTCTTGCCTTGTCGGCACTTAAATTCGTCTCCATCGGTGAGTCGAGATGGATGTCGGCACAGTGTATTAACTTCATAAATTCGCTCTTCCTTTCTTGGAGACTTTTAGGAAGATTGCGGGGAAACCTTTTTTAGGAAAAAAGCGATTTCCCGCACCCTTTCCAAAAAACTCTCTAACAAATGATTTGATATATGGGAAT
>JAZRKS010000212.1:0-3980 GCA_045646445.1 Eubacteriales bacterium
ACCGTCAAGGATCATTTGGTCACCGGTGTAAGCGTGAACGGTGGTCATGATACCGGATTGGATGGGTGCATAGTCGTTGAGAGCCTTTGCCATGGGAGCGAGGCAGTTGGTGGTGCAGGATCCAGCAGAGATGATCTTATCATCGGTGGTAAGGATGCCCTCATTTACGCTGTAAACAACAGTCTTGGTAGCCTTATCAGCGGGAGCAGAGATAACAACCTTCTTAGCGCCTGCGTTGATGTGAGCCATGGACTTTTCTTGAGTGCAGTAGAAACCGGTGCACTCGAGAACTACGTCAACCTTCAGCTTCTTCCAAGGAAGGTTAGCAGCATCCTTTTCAGAATAGATCTTAATGGTCTTGCCGTCTACGGTGATGGTGCCTGCTTCGTCGTCAGCAGCAACTTCGTGGTTGTATCTGCCTTGAGCGGTATCATACTTGAGAAGGTGAGCGAGCATAGAGGGCTTGGTGAGGTCGTTGATAGCAACAACTTGGTAACCCTTTGCACCGAACATTTGACGGAATGCCAGACGGCCGATACGACCGAAACCGTTAATCGCAACTTTTACGTTTGCCATTGGAAAAAATCCTCCGTTTAATAAATAATTTTTAGTTGACTTCCCTGTGGAAAGCCTTTCCTTACAGCATATATTATATCATATTTTTTCCAATATACAAGGGGTTTGACGAAAATTTATCAATTTTGTAACAATAATATTATTTTTTGCGCATAAATTCCCTTTTTCTGTGCATTTTACAAACAAAATTTTCGTTTTTTCTTCCTTTTATATAGGCGAGGACTCTTTTTTCTTTTTGGGTTTGGCAAAACGGAGCGTCTCATCCTTCACCTCTCGGCGCAAAAGCAGGAGCACGAACAAATTGATAAAGGTCATTGTGGCAATGCCAAAATCACCAATGCTCCAAACGATCTCGGGGGCTGTGCGCACGCCAAGCAAAATGCACGCGCCAAACATAGCGATATAAAGGGCGTACCAAATCTTCTTTTGGGAAAGGAACCGCACGCTCTCAAGTCCGTAGCTCCCCCAGCACAAAAGCGTGGCATAGCCAAAGCAGAACACCGCAGCAGAGAAGAACCACTCCGCAAAGCCGCCAAGCACCAAGGAATACGCATTCACCGTTGTCATAACGCCGCCCGATGCGGTGTCAACACCGCTGACAAGAATCACAAGTGCCGTAGCCGTGCAAAGCACGACCGTGTCGGCAAAGACCTCAAAAATGCCCCACACGCCCTGATGTGCAGGACTTTTGGCGTTTGCGGCAGCGTGCGCCGTTGGTGCCGTTCCACAGCCTCCCTCGTTGGAAAGAAGACCGCGCATCGTTCCCACGCGCAAAGCGCGAGAGAGCAAAAATCCGCTCACACCGCCCACGGCACTCTCGGGCGTGAATGCCCCTTGCCAAATAGAGCGCATCGCCTCCCCCAAGGCATCGCGGCGCAGAATCAGAACTGCAACCGATAGGATGATATACCCTGCCGTCATAATGGGCACAAGGTATTCGGTGAGTGCCGATATTCCCTTGACACCGCGAGCAAGAAAGGGCAAGGTCAACAATACAAGCAAAACACCGCTATATGCAGTGGGAATTTTGACAACCTCTTCAAGCGTTTCCCCCACGGCACGAACCTGCACCATGCACCCAATGCTGAGCGCGTTTGTCACCATCAAAACCGCAAAAATAGCAGGAACCACAGCGGCAAGCCGTTGCCACCTCCGCGCCCCAAAGCAATCGCGAATGTAGTACATTGCACCGCCAAAAAAGCCCCCCTTGCTATCGGTTCGACGGTGTGAGACCGCCAACAAAATTTCGGCATATTTGAGCATCATGGCAAACAGAGCCGAAACCCACATCCAAAATATTGCGCCCGCGCCGCCAATGGCAATGGCGTTTGCCACGCCCACGATGTTCCCCACCCCAAGCGTGCCTGCCAAGGCAAGCATCATTGCGCGAAAGGAGGACGTCCCCTCACCCTGCTTTTCCCCAACGAATGCCGAAAGCATTTGCCCCGGGGCGCGCCAAGGGTACCCTCGCAAATAAAACAAAAAGAACGTGCTGCCAAATAGCAGCAAGGGTGGGATCAATCCACCCGTTAAAAGCCATTTCAACATCGATCGTTTGCACCTCTCTTTCACCTTTTTATTCTATTCCAAAACAGATGGTTCTATGCTTTAACGGCTTTTTCGGTTTTGATGCTCGACGTGCAAAAAACGCGCTATGCAATTGTTAAAAGAATGTGAACAATATGCCAAAAGTCTTGATTTTTCCAAGAAATAGTATACAATAATAACAGGCGTTAGCACTCGAAGCGTTTGAGTGCTAAAAACAGACAAAATTCGTATATTTTTCGCAAAATACAAGGAGGAATTTCAAATGAACATAAAACCCCTTTCCGACCGCGTTGTGGTCAAGCTTGTGGAAGCAGAAGAAAAGACCAAAACCGGCATTCTGCTCACCGCCGCCGCTCAGGAAAAGCCGCAGGTGGCTGAGGTTGTAGCCGTTGGCCCCGGCGCACGTGATGATAACGGTGCGCTCATCCCCATGGAAGTTAAGGTTGGCGATAAGGTTATCACCGGCAAGTATTCCGGCACCGAGGTAAAAATGGACGGCGTTGAATACACCATCGTTAAGCAAAGCGACATTCTCGCTATCGTAGAATAATTGTAATCGAGGTACACACAAATGGCAAAAGATATTCTTTACGGAATTGAAGCACGCAACGCGCTCTCCCGTGGCGTGGACAAATTGGCTGACACCGTTAAGATCACTCTCGGCCCCAAGGGCAGAAACGTGGTTCTTGACAAAAAATACGGCTCTCCCCTCATCACCAACGACGGCGTTACCATCGCTAAAGAGATTGAACTTGAGGACGCAGCCGAAAACATGGGCGCACAGCTTGTAAAAGAGGTTGCAACCAAAACCAACGATGCTGCAGGTGACGGTACAACAACCGCTACCCTGCTTGCCCAAGCGTTCGTACGCGAAGGCATGAAGAACGTAACCGCAGGCGCTAACCCTATGGTTATCCGCAAAGGTATGAAAAAGGCAGTTGATGCCGCAGTTGAGGCACTTGTTGCCAACTCCAAAAAGGTCAACGGCAAGGGCGACATCGCTCGCGTAGGTACCATCTCCGCAGGCGACGAGGTTATCGGTGAGCTGATTGCCGACGCTATGGAAAAGGTTACCGCTGACGGCGTTATCACCATTGAAGAATCCAAGTCGGCTGACACCTACTCCGAGGTTGTTGAGGGTATGCAGTTCGATCGCGGCTACCTCTCCCCCTATATGGCTACCGATATGGATAAGATGGAGACCGTTTACGACGATGCTCTCATTCTTATCACCGATAAGAAGATTTCCAACATTCAAGAGATTCTTCCCCTTCTTGAGCAAATCGTTCAAGCAGGCAGAAAGATGCTCATCATTGCCGAGGATGTTGAAGGCGAAGCACTCACTACCCTGGTGCTCAACAAGCTGCGCGGCGTATTCAACTGTGTAGCCGTTAAGGCGCCCGGCTTTGGCGACCGCCGCAAGGAAATGCTCCAGGATATCGCCATTCTCACAGGCGGGCAGGTTGTTTCCTCCGAAATCGGTCTTGAGCTTAAGGATGCATCTATCGAAATGCTCGGTCATGCTCGTCAAATCAAGGTAAACAAGGAGCACACCATCATTGTTGGCGGTGCAGGTCACCCCGAAATGATCCACGCTCGCGTAAATCAAATTCGTGCCGCAATTGTAGAAACCACCTCTGATTTCGACCGTGAAAAGCTGCAAGAGCGCCTTGCAAAGCTTGCAGGCGGTGTTGCTGTTATCAAGGTTGGTGCCGCTACCGAGGCGGAAATGAAGGAAAAGAAGCTCCGCATTGAGGATGCTCTCAACGCTACCAAGGCAGCTGTTGAGGAAGGCATCGTTGCCGGCGGTGGAACCGCTTACCTCAACGTTATCGGCGAGGTTGCAAAGCTCATCG
>JAZRKS010000213.1:0-7724 GCA_045646445.1 Eubacteriales bacterium
AAGACCGCTTGGCCTCCGACTTGACTCGATGGGGGCAGGTTCAACTGTCAAGATTATGTCAGGACTTCTGCTTTGCGAAAGACTCGAAATGTATGCGCAAGAGCCTATCTCGATCACACAAGAAATGTACGATGCGATTCCGTATTCTCACGGAAAAAGTCTCAAACTGACAGTTGATGAAACAACAACAGTAGAACAGCTTCTCTATGCCGCCATTTGCGGTAGCTACAACGATGCGTTTTACGTTCTTGCAGCACTTGCTTCGGGATCGGTGGAAAACTTTGTTGCCGAAATGAACGCTCGTGCCGTGGCTATGGGGCTCGTCAATACTGTTTTTGAGGACGTTACGGGTATTGTTGACGGTTCTCGCACAACTGCCGCAGAAGTGGCTCAAATTGCGCTTGTTGCCTACCAAAACGCCTATTATATGGCAATTTGCAACACGATCTCCTTTGAATACTTCTCTTCCCTCAAATCGCAAAATCTTTATAACAATAACAAAATGATTTGCGTTTATCAGGATCAAAAATATTACAACAAAAAATGCATTGGTATGAATGCAGGCAGCACCACGCGTGATGGCAACTGCGTTGTTACCTTTGCAAAGCAAAACGATCAAACCTACGTTTGTGTGGTAATGGGTGGCAAGGAAACGGACGGCATTGAATTCGGTTACCGCATTGCCAACCGTGTGGTCGATTGGGTTTTTAACGCTTACACCTATATGCAAATTCTTACACCCAATACCAAAATCTGCACCGTTGGCGTAACCGTTTCGGATACGGTAGACTCACTTGACGTTATTGTCAAGGATTCTCTTCACGCATTTCTTCCCAACGGGCTTGAAATAGGCAAGGATATTACCTATAGCATTCGCCTGACCGAAACCGAATTCGAGGCTCCCGTTCAAAAGGATCAATTCGTTGGCTACGTTGCCGTTTTGTATAACGGTCAAGTGCTTGGTACGGCTCCCCTATACACAGTTGGAGAGGCATCGCGCAGCTCCATCAGCAGTGGACTTGGCAGCATTCGTGCTTGGCTTGAAAACCGTGCCGTAATAGCCGGAATTATCTTTTTTGCGGTTGGGGTTACGGCATACATCATTGTAGAGTATGTTCTGCAACGCCGCCGCCACAGTCGGTGGGACCGTTATTTCAGCGATAAGGTCGAGCTCCCCGATTACATGAGAACACCTTCCCGCCCTAAAAAAGACAAGAAATAAAGGAGACTTTTTATGTTGCCGGAATACATGCTTGCATACCCAACTGTTTTTGCAGTTGGAAGTAACTATAACATTTTTGTTCCTTTTGACGCTGAGGTCATTATGTGGGTAAAGGTTGGCGATAAGGTGTATTATGACGATTGCAACGGTATTTTGCGCTCCAACACCAATATGCATAAGGCAGAGCTCCCAATGAGCGTGCTCGATGCGGAAGGCGAATATACCGTAGTCTATAAGAAAATGATAGAGCGCAAGCCCTATTTCCCAACAAGCGAAGAAGAACGCGAGCTGACGGTCAAATTCAAGCCCGTTCCTACTAGCGGTGACATCAATATCTATCACATTGCAGATGCACACAATCTTGTAGCCGAGCCCGTAGCGGCAGGACGCTTTTGGGGCGATGACCTCGATTTACTTATTCTTAACGGCGATATTCCCAATCACAGCGGTGACATAAGGAATTTCAATGCCATTTGCGAAATTGCCTCGGGTGTTACCAAAGGCCAATGCCCTGTTGTGTTTGCGCGTGGCAACCACGATACACGCGGCATTCACGCCGAGGATATGCCCAATTACATTCCCACAATGAGCGGCAGAACTTATTACACCTTCCGTGTGGGTTCTGTTTGGGGACTTCTTCTTGATTGCGGTGAGGATAAGCTTGATACACACAAGGAATACGGCGGCGCGATTTGCTTCCACAACTTCCGCCTTGCCGAAACCGAGTATATCAAACAGATTATTGAGAATGCCGAAAAAGAATATGCTGCCGAAGGTGTTGCACACAAGTTGGTGATTTCACATATTCCCTTTACGCATATTAATGAATTCCCCTTTGATATTGAACAAGAGCTTTATAGTAAATGGGCGCGCCTGATGCGCGAGTATATCAAGCCCGACTTGCTTCTTTACGGACATTATCATTGTGTTGAAATCTCTAAACCGGGTGACCACTTTGACAGTCAAGGTCAACCCTGCACCGCAATTTTCGGTTCTGTTCCCGTCTTTGGCAAGGAGCGCGGCAACAGCTTTGTCGGTGCCGCAATTACTCTTATGGAAAACGGACAAAAACGAATTGTCTTTAATGACGATAAAGGCAACGTTCAAACTGACGAAATCATTGATTAAATAAAAAATCCGATACGGAATGACCGTATCGGATTTTTGTTTTATTTGTTTTCGTCTTCGTCTTTTGTCTTTTCCGACTTTTCTTCGGCTTGTGCTTCTTCTTTACGTCTGAAGCTGATGCCAACGGTTAAAAACAGAAAACCCGTTGTTGTAAAGAGAAAGCCGATGGTGTTTTGTCCGCCTGCAGCAAAGGTGATGATTCCTGCGACAAACAAGAGAATCGCACAAATGTTGAGAATTAAGGAGTTGTCAATTTTCTTCATATTGGCTCCTATCAAAGTGTCGCTTCCAAATTTTTGCGGATTGCCTTAATAAAATCGATAGAGTTGACCGCTTGCGTTTTGGTACCCTCGACTACAAGACCGACAAGATCCTTTGTCATAATGCCTTGGTTGAGTGTCTCAATGCAAGCTCCTTCCAGCTTATCGGCAAAGGATACAAGTTCGGGGAGCTCATCAAGCTCACCGCGTTTGCGGAGCGCACCCGTCCATGCATAAATGGTTGCCATGGGATTTGTAGAGGTATCCTCGCCCTTGAGGTAACGGTAATA
Organism: Eubacteriales bacterium; assembly: GCA_045646445.1. Classification (GTDB taxonomy): domain Bacteria; phylum Bacillota; class Clostridia; order Oscillospirales; family CAG-272; genus UMGS1865. Next base: position 2,901 of record JAZRKS010000213.1, read on the forward strand.
ATGGCGGGTAACGGTGCCGTGTGCGGCTTCGTACTCATATTTACCGTCGGGAGAAACCAAAACCGAGGTCATCATAGCAAGAGAGCCGAACGCGGTGGAAACCATATCGCTCATAACGTCGCCGTCATAGTTCTTGCAAGCCCAAATAAAGCCGCCCGCACTGCGAATCACGCGTGCTACTGCATCATCGATGAGCGTGTAGAAATACTCGATTCCTGCCACCTCAAAGGCTTCCTTGTAATCGTTATCATAGATCTCTTGGAAGATGAGCTTGAAGGTTTGGTCGTATTGCTTGGAGATAGTGTCCTTAGTTGAGAACCAAAGGTCTTGCTTTGTGTTCAAGGCATATTGGAAGCAGGAGTGTGCAAAGGAGCGAATGGAATCGTCCTTGTTGTAGCTGCCTTGCAGTACACCCGAGCACTCAAAATCGTAAACCGTTTGGCGAAAGGTCTCATTTCCCTCTTTGTCGGTAAAAACAAGCTCTGCCTTGCCCTCGGCAGGAACACGGTACTCGGTTGCCTTGTAGATATCTCCATAAGCATGACGCGCAATGGTAATAGGCTTTTTCCAGTTGCGAACCGCAGGCTTGATGGAATCGATGAGAATGGGAGCGCGGAAAACTGTACCGTCAAGAATGGCACGAATGGTTCCGTTGGGGCTCTTCCACATCTCGGAGAGATTATATTCCTCTACGCGTTGCTTGTTGGGGGTGATGGTGGCACACTTGACGGCAACACCGTATTTTTGTGTGGCATAGGCCGAATCAAACGTGACCTGATCCTTCGTTTTTTCACGCTCGGGCAAGCCGAGGTCGTAATATTCGGTTTTAAGATCGATAAAAGGTAACAACAGCTCATCCTTGATCATTTTCCAAAGGATTCGCGTCATCTCATCGCCGTCCATTTCAACGAGCGGCGTTTTCATCAAAATTTTATTCATTATAAGACCTCCTGTTATTGGAGTTGTTCTTTTGTATATGCAAGCAAGCTGCCTGCCTTGAGGATTGCCTTTTGTCGCTCGGTAAAGGCACATACAAGCGGAATTGCTTCGCCTGTTGTCTCATCCTTCAAGATCATCTTGCCGCTGTCCATACCTGCCCAAACGTTCGAGATGGAGAGCATATCACCTTGTGACACTTTTTCGTAATCCTCGGCGTTGGCAAAGGTCAGAGGCATGATGCCTGCGTTGATGAGGTTTGCCACGTGAATGCGCGCAAAGCTTTTGGTAATGACCACGCGAACGCCCAAATAGAGCGGAACAAGCGCGGCATGCTCACGGGATGAGCCCTGACCGTAGTTGGCACCTCCGACAATAATGCTCTTCCCCGCCGCTTTTGCACGCTCGGGGAAGGTCTTGTCGCATACGCCAAAGCAGAATTGCGACAGGAACGGAATATTGGAGCGGTACGGCAAAATTTTAGCGCCCGCGGGCATAATATGGTCGGTGGTGATGTTATCTTCAACCTTGAGAACCAATTCTGCAGTGATGGAATCATCTTGCGGATAACTCTCGGGGAATTTCTTGATATTGGGGCCGCGCAAGATTTCAAGTTCCTTTGCTTCTTCTGGAGTTGCAGGCGCGATGATTGCGCTATCGTCGATGCGGAATGCATCCGGCATTTTGATTTCGGGCATCTCACCAAGAAGAATAGGATCGGTGATCTCACCCGTTAGTGCCGCGGCAACGGCAGTTTCGGGAGAAACAAGATATACTTTGGCATCAGCGGTACCGCTTCTGCCTTCAAAGTTACGGTTAAAGGTACGCAAACTTACGCCGCCGGAGTTGGGCGAGAAGCCCATGCCAATGCAAGGGCCGCAAGCGCACTCCAAAACGCGTGCACCTGATGCGAGAATATCTGTCAAAGCCCCGCAATCGGCAAGCATTGCAAGCACCTGCTTGGAGCCGGGAGAGATCGAAAGACTAACTTCGGGTTTAATAGTCTTGCCCTTGAGGAGCGCTGCAACCTTGAGCATATCAAGGAGCGAGGAGTTGGTGCAAGAGCCGATGCAAACCTGATCTACCTTTGTTCCCTTGAGCGAATCCACAGAAACAACGTTATCGGGCATGTGCGGGCAAGCAATCAGCGGCTTGAGCGAGGAGAGGTCAATATCAATGATGCGGTCATAAGCGGCATCTTCGTCGCTCTCGAGGGCTACATAGTCCTCTTCTCTGCCCTCGGCCGCGAGGAATGCGCGTGTGATCTCGTCGGACGGGAAAATCGAGGTGGTAGCCCCCAGCTCGGTTCCCATATTGGTAATGGTGGCTCTTTCGGGCACAGAAAGCGTTTGAATACCCTCTCCGCCCCATTCAATGATGTAACCAACGCCGCCTTTGACGGAAAGGATGCGCAAAATTTCAAGGCTGACATCCTTTGCTGTAACAAAAGGACGGAGCTTGCCGGTAAGATTGACCTTGATCATTTTGGGCATTGTGATGTAATAAGCACCGCCACCCATAGCAACTGCTACGTCAAGTCCGCCTGCACCAAATGCAAGCATACCGATACCGCCACCCGTGGGCGTATGGCTATCTGAGCCAATCAGGGTTTTGCCCGGAATGCCGAAACGCTCAAGATGTACCTGATGACAGATGCCGTTACCGGGACGCGAGAAATAAATGCCGTGCTTTTTGGTAATGGATTGAATAAATTGATGGTCATCTGCGTTTTCAAAGCCCGATTGCAGAGTGTTGTGGTCGATGTATGCAACGCTTCGCTCGGTGCGAACGCGGTCAATGCCCATTGATTCAAATTCGAGATATGCCATCGTACCCGTGGCGTCCTGCGTAAGTGTTTGGTCTATGCGGAGCGCAACCTCGCTGCCGGGAGTCATATCACCCGAGAGCAGGTGCGCTTTGATGATTTTTTGAGCTATGGTAAGTCCCATACTGTGCTACCTCATTTGTTCAGGATATGGTCGGCCGCGTTTGCAATATGCTCAGTTGTATATTTTTCGGCAAGAGCAGCATCCCTTGCTTCAATTGCCTCAAAGATTGTGCGATGCTCACGAGCCGATTGCTGTGCGCGAGAGTTGTTTTCAACCGATGCGCGGCGGTATTTTTGCACCTTTTTGTGCAGCGGCAGGAGTGTATCATTCAAAACAGCACTGCCGCAATAGCGGTAAATGAGCTGATGAAATTTGCTATCCATCGTTTTGATGCGCTCGGGATCTTGCTTTGTAACGTAAAACTCTTGCAGTTCAAGAGTTTCTTTCAGTTCTGCAAGCTCTCCTTCAGTCATATTTTGGGCGGCACAGTAGGATGCCATTCCCTCAATACGCAAGCGAATTGCAAAAATATCCTTTAGGTCTTGTTCGGTAACACCGAGAATGAGAATGCCCTTAGGGGTGATTTCAATAATGTGTTCTTGCTCCAAGCGGTGTAATGCCTCACGCACAGGTGTGCGACTAACACCGAGATCATTGACAAGTTTGAGTTCTGTCAAAACCTCACCGCGTTGATATTTGCCTGTGAGAATATCATTTTCCAGGCGGTCAAACACCTGCTCTGCAAGGGATACTGTTTTATGTTCTAACATGCTCTCAATCCTCCTTAAAGTCTGCAAAATCTTCCGCCGGAGAGCTCTTCGATCTTCTCTTCGATCTCACTGTTGGAGAGTGCAGTTTGTCTACCGCTCTCATATTCCGTATCGATCCATTCCTTCATTGCAATAACGAGCGGATCCTTTTTGTCGATAGCTTCATTTGCCGAGAGATGGTAGTTTTCGTTGATCCAATATGCAATGCCGGCAAGTCCGGAGGTTTTGCCGAGCATAACGGTTGCACTGCGGTTCAAAATCTTTTTGGTGTCAAAAATGTTGTAGATTTCCTCATCCTTCAGAAGCCCGTCGGCGTGAATGCCTGCACGGGTAACGTTGAAGTTTCTGCCAACAAAAGGGGTCATAGGCGGAATCTCGTAGCCCATTTCTTTGCTGAAATATTCGGCAATTTCGGTAATGGCAGTCGGATCCATACCGTCAAACGAGCCACGCAACGATGCATATTCAAATACCATTGCTTCAAGCGGGACGTTACCGGTTCTCTCACCGATACCGAGGAGCGAGCAGTTAACGCCCGATGCACCGTAAAGCCAAGCAGTGGTTGCATTGGAAACTGCCTTGTAGAAGTCGTTGTGTCCGTGCCACTCAAGCATTTCGCAGGGGACCTCGGAATAGTGCTGCAAACCGTAAACAATACCGGGAACGCTGCGCGGAATGGCAACCTCGGGATAAGGAATGCCATAGCCCATCGTGTCGCAAGCGCGAATACGTACAGGAATGCCTGCCTGCTTGGAAAGCTTCATCAACTCGTTTACAAACGGAACAACAAAGCCGTAGAAGTCGGCTCTCGTGATATCCTCAAGGTGACATCTGGGCATAACGCCTGCTTCAAAAGCATCACAAACGGTTTTGAGGTAGTATTCCATACACTCCTTGCGCGTCATTTTCATCTTTTTGAAGATGTGGTAATCACTACAGGAAACGAGAATGCCGGTCTCACGAATACCAAGATCCTTTACAAGCTTGAAATCCTCGCGACTGGCGCGGATCCAGGTGGTGATCTCGGGGAATTTTAAGCCAAGCTCCTGACACTTTTGCAGAGCTTCTCTATCCTTTTGGCTATATACGAAAAACTCGGTTTGACGCACGATGCCGTAAGGGCCGCTCAAACGCGACATCAGCTTGAACAAATCAACGATGTTTTTTACCGAGTATGGCTCAACCGATTGCTGACCGTCGCGGAAAGAGGTATCGGTAATCCAAATATCCTGCGGCATGCCAATCGGTACGCGGCGGTGGTTAAAGGGAATACGCGGTACGTCGGTATA
>JAZRKS010000214.1:0-4764 GCA_045646445.1 Eubacteriales bacterium
CCCTCCTGCTGAAGGGTGGAGGTAATAAAGGGGGGCTGGGGAGCCTTGCGACGGGTAGATCTCTTGACCGCCTTTACGGTAAAGGGCTGACCGTTGACAGCATTAACCACTGCCATAGCGTCCTTTTCACAAGCAAGCTCGATCTTGCCGTTCTCATTACCGAAGAAACGCACGGTAAAGCTCTTATTCTCGCCGGAAGAAAGAGCAACCTCGATAGTCCAGTATTCAACGGGAACGAAGTTCTTGATCTCTTCCTCTCTCTCAACGATGATTCGGGTAGCAACAGACTGAACTCTTCCTGCACTCAGACCGCTCTTAACGTTCTTCCAAAGCAGGGGGCTGAGCTTGTAGCCGAGAATACGGTCAAGAATACGGCGCGTTTGTTGGGAGTTGACAAGGTTCATGTCAATTTGTCGGGGGTTCTTGATAGCCGCCTTGACTGCAGATTTGGTAACCTCGTTGAAGCAGATGCGCTGCGTTTTTTCTACGGGAATATCGAGTGCCGCGGCGAGATGCCATGCAATGGCTTCTCCTTCGCGGTCAGGGTCGGTTGCGAGAAAGATCTTGTTTGCGCCCTTTGCACTCTTGCGGATCTCTTTGATGAGATCGCCCTTGCCGCGAATGTTGATATAGTGTGCTTCAAAGTCGTTTTCAATATCCACGCCCAGCGTGCTCTTGGGAAGATCACGCACGTGACCGATGGATGCGATTACCTTGTAGTTGGTTCCGAGATAGCCCTTTACGGTAAGTGCCTTGGAGGGGGACTCGAGTATCACCAGATTAGTTGCCATTCTGTTTTCGTTCCTTTCGTTGGTTGGGTTCTGTATATTTCTTCGTAAACTTGTGGTCAAATGTAAGTTATGCCTTTTTGTAAAGAGATCCGGGCAGCTTTTGCACAAGTCCCATAATCTCCAGCATCGTCAGCGCCGCCATCAGGTCGGCATGCGGATGCTCCAATGCAAAGATAGCGTCTGTCGAGAGCGTTCCGTCATCGGGGATCGCTTCAAGGATCGTCTTTTGCGCAGGCGTCAGCGTTGCCTCGGGGACCGCTCGCGGCGGTGCTGTGGGCGTGGGCTTTTCCTCTTCCCTTTCCTGCTTCGGTGCTACCGTGGGTTCGGCGGCCTTTTCAGGCTTTTGGGTGGGGGCACGCTTTTGCGTCGGCTTTTTCTCCTTGGCGGTGGGTGATGTGGGATTGAGATTCATTTTCGCCTCACCTGCGGCATTGCCCGAAAGCTCGATGACACCAAGGGATGCAAGGTGAGAAAGATCGATGCTCTCCAAGGCTTTGCTCGCCTCGTATTTTTCCAAAGTCAGCGACTCGGCATAGGTGTACTGATACGGAGAGAGGATATCCTCGGCAGAAAGTGCCATGCGCGCTCCGTCACGCAAAAGTCCGTTGGTGCCGTCGGCTCCCTTGCTGCCTACGTTGGCAGGAATAGCGAATACGTCGCGGCCTTGCAGAATTGCATCCTTGGCGGTAATGAGAGAACCACTGCCGATGCCTGCCTCGACAACAACGGTTGCCTGCGACAGACCGCTGATGATGCGGTTGCGCATTGGGAAATGATAATTGTTGGGGCGTGCACCCGGCGCATACTCCGAGAGGATTACGCCCGTGCGCGCGATCTCGCGACTGAGGTTGCGGTGGTGGGTGGGATAGACAACGTCAACACCACAGCCAAGCACAGCCACGGTTGTGCCACCTGCCTTGAGTGCGGCAGCTGCCGCAACACCGTCGATGCCCTTTGCCATACCGCTGACGACAAACGCGCCTGCAGAGGCAAGCTCATACGACATTTTATACGCCTGGCGCATTCCGTATGCACTCATACTGCGCGTTCCCACGATTCCTACGCAAAGATTGCGGTTGAAATCGGGCAAGTTCCCGCGGTAGTACAGAAGCATTGGCGGCTTTTGAATCTCGCGCAAGGCGCGCGGATAGGCATCTTCATCGTAGCAAAGAATGCCAATGCCCTCTTTTTCGCATTGGTCGAGGATCTCGGTAGCTCGCTGCAAGCTCTTGTCACAGAGTGCACGCTTGGCTCTCTCGGTCAGGTCGGGGATCTGGTCGATTTCGCTTTCCTCGGCGCGAAAGATATCAAAAGGCGTATCATAAAGGGAGATCAAACGTCGAAATGCCGAAGAACCTGCGCCAAGCGCTTCGGATAACCATATCCAATACAGAGTATCCTTGCTTTTCATTGTCTCTCCCCCCCTCTCTTTTCAAAATTCAAAATTATTTGCCCTTTGCAAACTCCCACATCAGGATGGAAGCCGCAACGGCGGCGTTAAAGGATTCGGCGCGCTCGCTCATAGGAATGATAACACTGCCCGAGCAAGCGGCAATGACCTCGTCTGACAGTCCGTGCCCCTCGTTGCCGATGACAACGGTGTCACCCGCGCGAATTTCAAACGTGCCGAGCGACTGTGCCCGCTCATCAAGTGCGGCGGCAAAAACGCGGCGACCGCTCTTGCGCATTTCCGCAATTGTTGCAGCAAGGTCGCCAACACGGTCGATGGGCTGATTGAACACCGTGCCCATAGAGCCGCGCACCGCGCGCGGATGGTAAATATCGGCACAATCGGCGCTCAAAATCAGGCGGTCGATGCCAATTGCGGCAGCCGAACGAATGATGGCTCCCACGTTGGATGGGTCGCGCACCGATTCGAGCAGCACGATGCGCTCGTTTTTCAGCTCGGAAAAATGAACGCTATTATATATTGTAGCATTTTTTTGCAATTTGTCAATATATTTTGCAATAGTTATTACGCCTTCGGGCGATTTTTCTTCGGAAATTTTATCAAAAATATCATCCGATACGACAAAACACTTCTCTATTTTGCTCTCGTACCCATTGCCGAAGCGAGTATGCAGAAAATCGAGCACTCTGTTTTGTGCGGAAAAGGACAAAAAGACGGCGCAGATCTCTACGTCGTTTTTGATGGCCTCCTCGAGCAATTTGATGCCGTCGAAGCGGAAGGTTTTGGTTGCCTCACGTGCTTTTCGGCCGGTCAATTTGCAAAGCTCAACGATGTTTTTGTTTTGTCTGGAACGGATGATTTCCCCTGTAAAAAGCATATTTTGCTGCCTCCTTTGGGTGTGTTTTGCGCTCTTTTTGCCATCGAAAAACAGCGCGAAAAAGCATCTATGTATGACAAAAACCCGATGCTAACATCGGGTTTTTTATCACAATTAAAGTGCTGCCTTTGCTTGTGCGCAGAGTGCTGCAAATGCTTCCTTATCGGAAACTGCGATCTCAGCGAGCATCTTGCGGTTGAGGTCGATGCCTGCAACCTTGAGGCCGTGCATAAGGGTGGAATAGTTCATTCCGTTAACCTTTGCTTGTGCGGAGATTCTGGTGATCCAGAGAGAACGGAAATCTCTCTTCTTTTGCTTTCTGCCTGCGAATGCGTAGTTACCGCTCTTCATTACGGCTTGCTTAGCCATCTTAAAGTGCTTAGATTTTGCACCCCAGTAACCCTTAGCAGCCTTGAGTGTGGACTTTCTTCTCTTGCGCGTCATCATTGCGCCCTTAACTCTTGCCATTTTTTAATTCCTCCCTTTCTTATTATTTCAGAACCAAAGTCTTCAGATTGGTTGCGATCTTGCCATCAACGATTGCGCTGGAGCGAAGATGTCTAATTCTCTTTGCATCCTTTTTACCGGTGTTGTGGCGGTGAGAGGTATGGAACATTTTGACCTTACCGTTTGCAGTAACGGAAAATCTCTTAGCCGAAGCCTTATGTGTTTTGACTTTTCCCATTTTTCATAACTCCTTTTCTCTTTCGGCACAGCCGAAATTTGATATACTGATAATTTGTGGTACGGTATTTGATTATTTCGCCTTAACAGGTGAGATAACCATGCTCATAAATCTGCCATCGAGAACCGGCTTTTTATCAACCGTTCCCAATTCAGAGCAAGCTTCCTCGAATTTTTCAAGGATTTCTTTACCGATGTTCATATGGCTCATTTCTCTGCCCTTGAACTTCATAACAACGCGAACCTTGTTGCCGTCACTCAGGAAGCGGCGTGCGTGGTTTGCTTTTGTTTCAAAATCGTGGGTGTCGATGCGGCAGGAGAGCTGAATTTCTTTGAGCTCGATGGTCTGCTGCTTCTTTTTGGCTTCCTTTTCGCGCTTTTCGCGTTCAAAACGGAACTTGCCGTAGTCCATAATTTTGCATACGGGGGGATTTGCCTGTCCCGACATCAATACGAGGTCCATTCCCTGGTCATACGCAGTCTCCAAAGCTTTTTCGGAGCTCATAATGCCGAGCGTTTCGCCATCGGCACCGATGAGGCGCACTTCCTTTGCGGTAATTTCCTCATTGAGCAGGTTTTCTTTCTCTTTTGCGCTAATAGTTAAACACCTCCAAGCGAAATAAAAAAATAACCGTACAAAGACACAGGTCTCCGCACGGCACAAGAACCACTTAAGATAGTGGCATAAGGCGTTTTATTAACCCGACTGCCCTTGCAGGTAGGTGAGAGCGGAGAGCTCTGCTTTGTTTTCTATGGTATTATACACCTTTTTTCCCCGTTTGTCAATAGCTTTTTTGCATTTTTTTGAGTTTTTTGCTTTCTTTTTTCAAAAAATCGAAGAAGGGAAAAAGTTTTCGCAAAAAAACACAGAATATTCTTGAAATTTACAAACAAATGCGTTATGATATATAATTGAGGGTAAACTTTAGAGAAGGAGTGATGAAATGCTGGGTTACATTCGCACCGATGCACCCGAGTTGCGCTTGCGCGACGGGGAATGC
>JAZRKS010000215.1:0-3275 GCA_045646445.1 Eubacteriales bacterium
GACGTCGCCCCGTATATCTTATAAATTCTTCAAAAATCTTTCAATTCGCTTCAATGCTTCCATAATGTGCTCGGTGGAGTAGCAATAGGAAGCACGCACAAAGCCTTCACCGCTTTCGCCAAAAGCGGTACCGGGAACGACGGCGACCTTTTCGGCCCAGAGGAGTTTTTCGCAGAATTCCTCGGATGACATTCCCGTGGAGCGGATGCAAGGGAAGGCGTAGAATGCGCCCTTGGGTTCGCGGCAAGAAAGCCCGAGCTTGTTAAAGCCGTTCACAATCAAGCGGCGGCGCATGTCATATTCTTCGCGCATAGCGGCAACAGCCTCGTCACCGTTGCGCAGAGCCTCAATGGCTGCGTATTGCGACGTAGTAGGCGCGCACATAATGGCGTATTGGTGAATTTTGGTCAGTTGCTCCATTATGGGCTTGGGGCCGCAGGCATAGCCAAGACGCCAACCTGTCATCGAAAAGGTCTTGGAAAAACCGTTGATGAGCACGGTGCGTTCTTTCATTCCGTCAATCGATGCGATCGAAACGTGAGAGGCATCACCAAAGGTCAGCTCGGCATAAATCTCATCCGAGATGACGAGTATGTTTGTGTCGCGCAGAACGGCGGCAATGGCCTCAAGGTCGGCCCTCTCCATAATTGCACCCGTAGGGTTGCAGGGGTAGGGGAGAATGAGCGCCTTGGTGCGCGATGTAATGGCAGATTTTAATTCTTCGGGTGTGAGTTTGAAAGAGTTTTCTGCCTTGGTTTCAATAATGACGGGCTTGCAACCGCACAGGGCGGTAATGGGCTCGTAGCAAACGTAACTGGGTTGGGGGATGATGATTTCATCGCCGGGGGAAGCAATTGCGCGGATGCAGGCGTCAATCGCCTCCGAGCCGCCAACGGTTACAAGAATTTCACTCTTTGCGTCGTAGGCAACGTTGTATTTTCTTTCGACGTAGCGGCCGATCTCCTCGCGCAGTGTTTCCAAACCGCGGTTAGACGTGTATCGCGTCTTACCGCCTTCCAGCGAGAGAATGCCTGCCTTGCGGATCTCCCACGGGGTGGGAAAATCGGGCTCGCCAACACCAAGGGAAATGACGTCCTCCATGGTGCTTGCAATGTCAAAAAATTTACGAATGCCCGAGGGCTTGATGCCAACGACGGTGGGGGAGAGTAGCTTTTGATAATCCATCACAGCGAGTAGCTTCCTCTCTCATCCTTGCCGCTGCCGAGCAATTCTACATCCAGCTCCTTGTAGCGGCGCAATACAAAGTGGGTTGCGGTAGAGGTCACCGACTCCATAGCCGAGAGCTCCTTGGCAACAAAGTTGGCAACCTCTTGCAAAGATTTGCCCTTTACCACCACGTTGAGGTCATACACGCCCGACATCAAGTAAACCGACTCGACCTCGGGATATTTCATCACCTTTGCGGCAACGTCCTCAAAGCCAAGACCTGCCTTGGGGGTAACCTTAAGTTCGATAATAGCAGAAACGTAAGCGTGATCGAGCTGATCCCAGTCGATAACGGCCTTGTAACCGCGAATGAGACCTTCTTTTTCCATTTCTGCAATTTGCGCAACGACTTCTTCCTCGCTGATGCCGAGCATCGTAGCCAAATCCGCGGGAGATGTGCGTGCGTTTTTATTCAAAAGCTTTAACAGTTTGATGTTCATAATAAATGATTCCTTCCGTTTTGGAATATTAAGAAGAGGTTATGGCGAGAGTGAAAAGTGACGATTTGTGAAAGCCTCCCTTGTGTAAAGGGAGGTGCCAAACGTCGCAAAGCGACGGACGGCGGAGGGATTGTAAAAGTTAATTTTATAGCAAAACAATCCCTCAGTCAGTCTACCGACTGACAGCTCCCTTTACACAAGGGAGCCTTTCGGTTCTTTCGGCTCTTGCCTATACTTTTAATGTGTTGTGAAACGGAGAAAATTACTCCTCAATAACTTCCATCTTTTCGATGACAACGGGAACGCGGGGGACGTCGTCGAACCAGCCCATGCGACCGGTGGGAACAGCAGCGATCTTGTCGACTACTTCAATGCCCTCGATAACGGCACCGAAGCCTGCGTATTGACGGTCAAGATAAGGCGCGTTTTGGTGCATAATAAAGAATTGAGAGGATGCCGAGTTGGGGTTGTTGGTTCTCGCCATCGAAAGTACACCGCGGGTGTGCTTCAGGTCGTTTTGAGGGAAGCCGTTTGCGGCAAACTCACCCTTGATGGCAGCTGCATCGGTCTCGCCAAAGCTCTCGTTGTAGCCGCCGCCTTGAATCATAAAACCGCTGATAACGCGGTGGAAAATCAATCCGCTGTAAAATCCGCTCTTAACAAGGCCAAGGAAGTTTTCAACGGTTTTGGGAGCTTTTTCGGGGTAGAGCTCTGCGGTCATTGTGCCAAAATCTTTTACTACAATTTTAATTTTCGGGTTGTTCATAATATTTATTTTCCTTTCTAAATTACGAGTTGGTTGGGGTGTGGGATCTCTTGTTTGATTTTATTACTTTTCCTCATTTTCTGAAAGTACAAAAAGGGAAAGCAGTTTTTGGGCGGGGATGAACTATCGTTAGCCTCCCTCCGAGAGGGAGGTGGCATTTTTGTAAGAAAATGCCGGAAGGAGCCTACGTGTACGAGCGCAAAGTGCTCGTCATATGGCGAGTTCTATTCCCACATTGCCGCGGGCTCCTCCCTACACCGCTGCGCGGTGTTTTCCCTCCTCCCGGAGGAGGGCTAAAGAGGATCTGCAGCTTTGACATTATTCTTAAGTTTGCAAATACGCGGCGCGGAAGAGTTCATCTATTCTTTCTTTTTGCCCCGAAACGTGCAAATATCCAAACAGGACTTCCATGCCCGTGGCGGTGCGGTAATCGCTCACCGTTGCGTTTTTTGGAACGTTGGTGTGCCCGATGTTGCGCCCACGGCGGAAGAATGCTTCTTCCTCCTCGGTGAGTATGGGGAAGAGCTTTTTCATCGCTTCGGCTTGCGCCGCCGCACGAACGTAGTTGAGCGCTTCGCGGTTGAGGTTGCGCGAGGTCGAAAGCCCCGACTCCACCAAATATTCGCGCACGCAAAGCTCAATGACACAGTCACCAAGGTAGGCAAGGGCGGGGGTGCTCATTTCTCGCAGATCCATCATTCGCCCTCCTTTTTGGCTTTCGATGCCTTCTTTTCGGCTTTTTGTTCCGCCTTTTGTCGCTTGGCGGCATCCTTCTTTTCCTGCTCCTCGCGCGTTTTTTCTTCGTTCAGGTCAGGGTAGTGCGACTCCAAAAGAATTTGCAC
>JAZRKS010000216.1:0-4586 GCA_045646445.1 Eubacteriales bacterium
ATTCCGGAATTTCGCGTTGCGCGAATATATCTCGCCTTTCACGATGCCTCGCAAGCGGGCATCGGTTAGAAAGGCGGATATGCGAACCGGATTCTGCGCGCGAGCGCGCAGAGCACGATCCGATGAGGGGTGATTGACAACAAAAAGAGCAGGGCACCTATTGGTGTCCTGCTCTTTTTGGCGCGTGTTGACAAAAAAGATGCCTACTCAAATCAAACTTTCCCAAGTCTCAATTATTTCTTTTGACGGTTCCGGTATGCTGTCGCAGTTGTAATCTCTGTCCAGTAGGACATATTTGTAAGAACCGATCTTATGGTACGGCATTATTTGAATTCCTTGGCAAGATGGCATCGAATCGCGGATGGAAATTAATGATCTAAAATGCGTTTCTCTATCGTTCAGCGAGGGAATAATCGGTGCTCTGATCAGAAACGGGATTTTCTTTTCGTTAATGAGCCTTAAATTTCGCAGAATCGGTGCCAAGGAAACGCCCGTATATTGCTTATGCTTTTCCTCGTCTGTTTCCTTGATATCGAACAATATGAGATCGCAGTATTCAAGCACTGTAAGCAATGCTTTTTCCTCAGAAAAGCCGCTTGTTTCAATCGCGGTGTGAATTCCATTTTCACAGCATTTCTTAAGCAACTTGGCAGTAAAATCAGATTGAAAAAGCGGCTCACCGCCAGAAATCGTAACACCGCCGCCCGAGGCTTCATAAAACACCTTATCCCTTTTGATCTCATCGTATGCCTCTTCAACGGTGATATTTTTTCCGTATATCTCCAATGCTTTGGCAGGACATACCCCCGCACAAGCACCGCAACCGATGCACATATTGCGTGCAAACGTGTGGCCTTCACTAAACGAATGGCATTTTTGAGGACATGCGGCTTCGCACATACCGCAGGCAATGCATTTGTTCGCATCATACATAAGCTCGAACCGTTTTGACTGCGATTCGGGGTTGTGACACCAAATACACCGTAACGGGCATCCCTTCAAAAAGACCGTTGTTCTGATACCGGGACCGTCATCGGTGCAAAAACGCTGGATATTTAGAATTGTTCCCATTATCATATACGATGCTCCGTTCGTAAAATAACCTCTTGCTGCATTTCGGGCGACAGTCTTGTAAAGTAATCGCTGTAGCCTCCGATCCTGACAACAAGATCGCGATACTCTTCGGGGGTTTGCCGCGCTTTTTCAAGCAATTCCTTATCGGTTACGTTGATTTGGATTTCAAAGCCTCCTCGGAGCATATATGCTTTTATTAAGCTCTGCATAACGTTTAAGGAATCTTTTCCCAAGGAGCTTTTTGAGAATTTCATATTTACTGCAACGCCGCCGATAAGCTCGTGGTGCTCCCACTTGGTAGAGGAGAGTATCGATGCGGTCGGGCCGTTCATTTCTCTTCCTTGGCAGGGGCCGGAGCCGTCTCCAAGAGGGAATCCGGCGCTTCTTCCATCTGGTGTTGCTCCTGTTTTACGCCCAAAACGTTCGTGCATGACCCAGCAAAACACACTTGGGATCAGATTCCCCGACGTAAATTCGCCCATATATTTTTTGCATTCCGAAATAATGTGGCTTGTAAACATACCGAAATATTGATCGATTTCATCAATATCGTTTCCGTATTTTGGCAGAACCGTAAGTAATCTCTGGCGTAAAGCTTCGTTGCCGTAAAAATTATTATCCAATATCTCCTTCAGCTCAGTGATATTGTATTCCTTATTTTCGTAAACGATTTTTTTCAAAACGTAAATCGAATCCACGAGGTTTGCCATTCCGACAAAGCTCGGCATGATCCAATTATATTTTGCTCCGCCTCTTTCAATGTCGGTTCCCGATTCCAGGCAATCGTTTACAAAGCAAGAAAGAAGCGGATTCATTGAATGCTCTGCGCGCTGTTTTCTCAAATTGACCTGTTCCAAAAAATTGCATTTGATGTTGTTATCAAGCTTTTCAAGCAAAATCGAAATGTGCTCTTCAAGGCTGTCATATTCTCGCGTCATCGTATCCAGCAAAAGCTGAGCCATATTTGTATAAGGGCTCGCCACCCAAACGTTGGACGATGCTACAGGTGTGATTTCAACGCAGGTGCTGTGAGTGTAGCTGTGCGCTTCTTTTTCGGGTACTCCGTAGCAGGTAAGCCCCTTGGTGATCACATCATCGTTGAATATTGCGGGGTGGGATCTTCCGTGAGATAGGATGTCGCAAGCCTTTTGCAAACAAGCATCGGGCATATCCTTTGTATAGCACAGTCCGACCGAGGGGTAAACCAATTTGATGTCATCAACTACCTGCATCAGCATGTCGGTCAGATCGTTTGCCACGACCTCACCGTTCTCGTCTCTGCCGCCGACCATATAGCCGCTTGAAAGACCTGAAGGAACGCGCATATTGATCTGAATTCCGAGGCAGTCAAGCAATTCTTGCGCCGCCTCCCTCGTAATAATTCCTTTTTCAATATCGTTTTTGTAATAAGGATAAAGGTATCTGTCAGGATTGCCAAGCTGGAATTGCTGGTGGCAAAATCTGAATGGATTAACGGAAAGACAATACGTTACAAAATGAACCGACTGCACCGCCTCGTAAAAGCTGTGTGCAGGTTCGGCGGGCACTCTTTCGCAAATTTCAGCGATCTGCAAAAGCTCTTTCTTCCGCCGATCATCGCATTCCTCTTTTGCCAAGCGTTCAGCAAGCGCCGAATAGTTTTTGGAATGTTGAATGACCGCCAGCAAACAGGTTTTGGCGGCAGAATAAAAATCAGCCTGCTCGGGAAAACAGCTCTTTTCGTATTTCTCGATGCGCGAAATAATACCTCTCAGTCCGCAGGACAGCACAAGCTCGTAATCTATCGCCATGTGGGAATCCTGCCCGCCGCCCGCTATCCGACATCTATCCTTGGCAATTTCCCTATAGGTATTCGCCCATTCATTTTTTTCAGGCTCGGAGAGACCGTTTTTGATTTCTCCCACAACCAGCTCCCCCTCCGATATATAGGGCGTCAGCTGTGAAAAAGCGTAATAAAAGGCATCGGCATATTTCAGGAAATCGGACTTGTTTCCGTTTTCACTGTACTGCTTGTAAAATCTGTAAAAGAACTCATCATAAACATGCAAGTGACTGAGGGCTGTTTGGCGTAATTTTTCTATTTTGCTCATGCTTGCCTCCGAATTATAGAATTATACTTGCATTATATCATAATGAGTGATATAATAATAGTAATTAAAAGTCATAATGATGTAAAATCGTTTCAATACACGGAGGAATATATGAATATCAAATTTCATTGTGATGAGACTTCAAATTTCAAAGGACAGAATTGCTTTGTTAGTGCGTTTACCTACACCGAATATTCGATCGAGCCGCACACCCACGATTTCTATGAGATGAATATAGTTATGGAGGGACACGGGATCCATCAAATCGAATCGTCGATGTTTGATGCGAGGATTGGGGACGTTTTCGTTATCCCTCCCATGATGAGCCACGCGTATTACAACACGGAGCATTTGGAGGTCTATCACATCCTTCTGAAAAAGGATTTTGTCAGGAGCAATCAAGAGGAATCGGTGACAATGCCCGGATTTCTGCAGCTTATGGAGATCGAGCCGTTTCTGCGTCAAAATTGTTCGGAATCCATGTTTTTGCATTTGAATCCCGCAGAGCTATCTGAAATGAAGGCTGAATTCAGGTTTATTGAGAAAAACGGTACCTTTGATGATGAAGCTCTTTCTTCACTCCACAGTCATACAATCTGGAAAATTATTTATTATCTCTCGTATCTTCTTTATAAACAGAACGACGGTGAAAAAATGACGGTCCAGATGAAGTACCGCCATGAGATCTTGGATACACTTGAATATTTGCATCAGAATTTTTCGGAAAAGATCACCGTCGATGGGTTGGCTGAGCGCGTTTATCTTTCGCGCTCTACGTTTATTCGGAGTTTTCAAACGTTCTGCGGTTGCTCGTCCATTCAATATCTGACGAGATACCGTACGAAAAAAGCGATGGAATTATTGGAAAATTCCACAATGTCCAAAACCGAAATTGCGCATACTTGCGGATTCTATGATCTCTCGCATATGGAAAAGAGCATCAAAGGAATAGCATAATTTAATTAAAAAGAGATGTAGCGCGAAATAATTCGCAAAATCCATCCCTACAAAGTCGATTACGGGAATTTAATTCCGGAACACGGCATTTTTGGCATTTGGCATCGGCAAAAGATACAGAAAAGGTTCACTTCTACTCCCTTGCTTGAAAACGCCGATTGGTATCTTTTTATTTTCACTAAAAACCGAAACTCAAAAAAGTGAGGGAAACGGCGAAAAACGAAGAAAACCCGAGAAAATCTCGGGTTTTCTTCTTGGCATCTTTTTTGTCAAGACGCATTGGAGGCGCCACCCGGAATCGGACCGGGGATAGAGGTGTTGCAGACCTTTGCCTTACCGCTTGGCTATGGCGCCGTTCAGCTCGGAACGGGGAGCTTTTCCCTATTCCGTATAATATTCAAAAGCCGCGTCGATCGCCACTGCTTTTGAAAAGAAACGGGCACGAAATTTCGTGCCCGTGATTGG
>JAZRKS010000217.1:0-3288 GCA_045646445.1 Eubacteriales bacterium
TGTCCTTCCAAATGTATTCAAAAAAAAGGGGGAGAGGGGAACTTCTCCCTAAAAGGGGGCCCGACTATGGGTCACAGTCGGACGCCGGAGATGTTACAGGAGATTAAGCTTCAACCTCTTCGGTTGCGGGAGCTTCAACAGTTTCTGCTTTGCGAGCTTCAAGATCTTTTTTCATTGTAGCAAGAGTTTTCTTGTCAATGTTGTAGATAAGAGAAACGCCTACGAATTGGCAAATTGCGCTGAACAGGTACAGACCTGCAACGAGCCAACAGAGGTTGGCTGCCGTTTCGGCAGACTGACCGATGGTGCCGAGTGCAGAATCGTAACCGATAAGAGAAGTACCCATAATAGCGATAACAGCTGCGGGGCCAACACCCTGAGCAAGCTTACGGAAGAAGGAGTGAAGTGCGTAAACAACGCTTTCTTCTCTCTTGCCGAACTTCCATTCTTGATAGTCGATAGCATCACCCATCATAGCCCAGGAAACGCAGTTATAGAAGCCCATGCCAAGGCCGAAGAATACAAGGCCGAGCATATAAACAATAAGTTGAATGTTCTTGGGGCAAAGAGGGAAGAGAAGGAGGATGGCGCCGCCTGCAAGACCTGCGATCGAACCAATGGAAGCAACCTCTTTTTTACCATACTTTTTAACGAGTTTGGTAGCGAAGGGCATAAAGATGAACATGGGCAGGAAGCCGACCATCATAACAAGACCGGAGAGAGATGCCTGACCAAAGTGAGTTGCGAACATAATGGTGTTAGCGGTGGATGCGGATTGCATACCGAGGAACATACCCATAGCAGCGATGGTACAACCAACTGCAGGACGGTTCTTCATAAAGGTACCGAAGGATTTGAGAAGATTAACCTTTTCGCCGCCCTCTTGGTTGAGTTGAGCGTACTCATTGCCACGAATGGTAATGTTTTTGATCATGAATATAAAGAACGCAAATGCAATTACGCCCATAATAAGAGCTGCCCAGAATACCTTTTCGCCGAGGAGGATTTCAAGTTGACCACCTGTGAGAGGGCTAAGAACTGCATCACCGGCCTCATACGCCTCACCTGTAAGGGGGTTTTTGTGGAAGTTTTCGGGAGCAAAGGTGCTCTCTGCACCCTCGGGAATTTCAATCTTATCAAGGAAGCTGGTGGTTCCATCGTAGTTAACTTTCTTCCAAATAAGCATGGGAAGAATGATACCGGGAACCATGTTACCAATTGCGCCACCGATAGATCTGAATACGGAGAGAGAAGCTCTTTCCTGATCGTCTTCGGTAATGATGTTAAGCATAGTGCCGTAGGGTACGTTTGCCATGGTGTATGCGGCATCCCAAATGATGTAACCGAGAACAAAGAGAATTGCCTTAACAACGGTATCTGCCTTGGGGAAAGGAAGGAATACTGCAGCACCGCCTACGAGAAGGCCGATAGCACCGATAAGGATGTAGGTCTTATACTTACCGATTTTGTATTTTCTTTTATCATTATCGATGAGAGAACCAATAAGCGGGTCGTTGACTGCGTCCCATGCTTGGACGAGAAGAAGAAGGATTGAGAACAGACCTGTTTCCATCATCATGTAAACAAGCCAGAAGGTTTGAACTGTGCCCTTAAGACCAAAGCTTAAGCCACAGCCTGCGTCACCTGCTGCGTAAGCAAGTTTATCACGAATACCAAACTTACGCTTGCCGTTGGCATCGAGCTGGGGTGCTTTTTTCATTGTTGTTTTCCTCTTTTCTGAAATTTTGTTTTTGTGTGAACCGGGCAATGATTTTGCCCTAAAAATCCATCATAACTATTATAAATATTTTCTGCTTTTTGCGTGAGTATTTTTTTAATGTGGAATTGTATTTTTTTAATATTTTTCCTTAAAAAACGTTGAAAAAACACAGAATGTGTGCTATAATCATAAATATGAAATGAAAATTGCCATTTTTATATAAAAAAGGGGTGTTTTTATGCAGTTTGAAAGTGAATTGAATTTGCTTTGCGCTACGTTTCAAAAAAGTCATATCCGTATCGAATTGGTTACTGCCGCCGCAGTTGCCGCAGCCACCCTTCCCGAGGATGCTGAGGCAGATCTTATGCTTGGTAACGATGCGCGTTTGTGGCGTAGCGTTTTGAGTCAGCCCCTACAGGAGAGCACCGTTTACAAAACGACCGATGAATTTTGCCGCACGTATTTGTATTTGCTCTTGCCTGAGGCAACCGAAAAAACGGTTTTGCTCATAGGCCCCTATTTTTCGGAGCAGCTTTCGCAGGAAACGCTTTTGGAGCTTGGAGAGCAAAACGGGCTTTCTCCAAAAATGCAAAAATATGTGTTTGAATATTTTGCAAGCATTCCCGTGCTCTCCGAAACCAGCCTTTTGCTTTTGATGCTGGAGAGCTTTTGCGAGCATATTTGGCACACGTCATCCTATGCCGTAATAGACGTAGAAAGCGAACCGCGCGCACCCGTATCCCTTATTCACGGCAAAGCCGACAGCGATCGCTTTGACGATAACCTGATGAATATGAAGGTGCTTGAAACTCGCTACGCCTTTGAAAATGAAATTTTACAGGCGGTTAGAAAGGGACAGATACACAAGGAAAAGCAGCTTTTTGCGGCTATTTCGCAGGGCGTTTTCGAAATGCGCACAACCTCACCCTTGCGCAATTCCAAAAATTACGGCATCATTATGAATACCCTTTTGCGCAAAGCCGCCGAGCAAGGCGGCGTGCATCCGGCGTATCTCGACCGTGTTTCATCCGACTTTGCTATCAAAATCGAACAGATGTCTCTGCTTTCCGAGTTCCCCTCGCTTATGCATGAAATGTTTGTTTCCTATTGCCGTTTGGTGCGCAAGCATTCCATCAAGCGCTATTCTCCCGTTGTGCAAAAAACCGTTTTGCTCATCGATTCCGATCTCTCCGCACCGCTCACACTCTCCACGCTTGCCGCCTCGCAGGGGCTCAGCGAGGGGTACCTTGCAACGGTATTTAAAAAGGAAACGGGAAAGACCGTTTCGGAATACGTTCGCGAAAAGCGCATGAAGCACGCGGCGCATCTGCTTACCACAACGAGATTGCAAATTCAAACCATTGCTCTGCATTGTGGCATTATGGACGTGCAATATTTCTCAAAGCTTTTCAAAAAGCATACGGGAAAAACCCCCAAGGAGTACCGCGAAACGGCAGAATAACGCATAACGTAATGAAAAAAGCCACCCCGAAGGGGTGCCTTTCATAAAGCAGGTTTACCTGCCGCAAAGCAAAAGGAGTACGAACAAAATGTTCGTACTCCTTTTC
>JAZRKS010000218.1:0-7707 GCA_045646445.1 Eubacteriales bacterium
CTCCTTGGCTCACAGAACGACATGGCTACGATCCGACTTAAGGAGGAAATACTGTGGGACTTCAAAACACCATCAAAGCGCTGTCCGACCCCATTCGTCGCGAGATTTTGGAGATGCTCAAAGCAGGTCGCATGGCGGCAGGGGAGATTTCGGAAAAATTTCCCGTCAGCGGTGCGGCAATCTCAAAGCATCTCTCGGTTTTGCGCGAAGCGGATCTGATAAGAGACGCTCGCGAGGGAAAATTTATTTATTATGAGTTGAACACTTCCGTTTTGGAAGAAGTAATGTTGTGGCTCAGCGGCTTGAAAGGAGAGAAACAATGATTAAGAAGAATTTGAAGGTTTTGATTATCACATCCATTATTATTTTGTTGCCCATGGTGGCAGGGCTTGTTTTGTGGAACCGTTTGCCCGATGAGGTTCCGTTCCATTGGAACGCGGCGGGCGAGGTTGACGGTTGGGCATCCAAAGCCGTAGCGGTGTTTGTTCCTTCTGCGGCAATGCTGGCACTGCAGTGGTTGTGCATGCTTGTTACCTCAACAGACCCCAAAAAGCAGAACCACCCCGAAAAGGTGAAAGTTCTCGTTCTTTGGTTGATTCCCGTTATCACCGTTTTTATTTCGGCTCTTATGTACGTTAGTGCATTGGGGGTCAGCGTGCGCGTGGAAACGCTGATGCCTATTCTGCTTGGCTTGCTCTTTGTTGCCATTGGCAACTATATGCCCAAGTGTAAGCAAAACTACACCATTGGCATCAAAATTCCGTGGACGCTTGCGAGCGAGGAAAACTGGAACCGCACCCACCGTTTGGCAGGTTGGGTTTGGGTTGGCGGCGGTTTTGTGATGCTGCTGTCGGGATTTTTGGGCATCTTTTGGCTCACATTAGTGCCTGCTATTATTATGGTAGCGGTACCGCTGATCTACTCTTATATTCTGCACAAAAAAGGCATTTGATCAAAATAAAACCCGCCCTCGTCCCAATCGAACGAGGCCGGTTACTTTTCAACTGTGCTTTTATTTTTCTTCTTTTTTAAATGCACCGAGAGCTACGGCATTGCACATTCCAATGCCGATTCCAAGCAAAATGCCTGCTGCAATGTTATTTATTGCTACGGAAACACACCCCCCGATGCCTGCTCCGATGCATAAGCCGCTTATCAGTTTTAATAAATTCTTTTTGTTCATTTCTTTACCGACCTTTCCCAAAACTCATGATAATTGCGATAATGCCTACTGCAATCATACCGGCGCCCAGTCCAAATAGACAACCCGATACAAAATCTTGCAAATGTGACCCACCAAACAAAGATGACGAAACCAAAGAAAGAAACCCAATCACGAGCATAATCGTACCCATGGCATATTTGTAATTCTTCTCCAATGTTTGAATTTTGCCAAGCAAGGACTTTACCTGCTCTTCATCATAAAGACGGATGCTGTTCGGGTCTTTTTCTTCTCCGTCAAGGAGTTCAGCCAAGGTGATGTCAAGTTCGCGGCACAAGGATTCGATAACCGAATAGTCGGGCATACATTTTCCGTTTTCCCATTTGGAAATTGTTTTGTTGGTGACACCTAATTTTTCGGCAAGTTGTTCTTGCGTCAAATTTTTCTCTCTGCGTTTGGCAGAAATAAACGCACCGATGTTGTTTTGATTCATAACAGACCTCCTTTGGTTTGTCACCATTATACACCTATTTGCGATCATTTACAATCCACCAAAGGTAGAATTCGGGTGGAATAGGCGTATGAGACGCAAAAATATAAATGTTGCCCTCGTTCCAATCGAACGAGGGCGAAGTTTTATTTACTTCCAAACCTTGGGTTGGTAGCGAATTTCGCTGACTGCATAAACGGTTACAAATGCTTTGGGGTCGGTTTTGCGAACAAATTCCATCAGCTTGCGGTATTCGTTTTTATCCACAATGGTAATGACCTCTTTGCGCTGTGTGTTGTCATATGCACCGATGATTTCGTTCAGGGTTGCACCGCTGTGCAGACCGTGCAGAATGTATTCCACGATCTCATCAAGCTTGTGGGATATGATGCACACGCGGCGCTTGATGTTGAGGCCGAAGATGAAATAATCCACAACAATGCCGCAAAAATAAGTAGCGAGCACGCTGAGCACAACGGTTTTGGTATCGTAGCAAAAAGCCGACGAAAGTGCAACCGCTATGCCGCAAAGGGAACCTGCTTTGCCAAATTCCATGCGAAAATACTTATGTAAAATTTTCGCCACAATGTCAAGTCCACCCGACGAAGCGTTGCGCAAAAACAACAGAGCCATTGATATGCTGACGATAACGATGTAGCAAAGCACGTCAAGCAAGGGGTCACTCGTCAAGGATTGAAAATTCGGCAGGATCAACTCAAACACGCCTACAAACAAGGGGATCATAATAGACGTATAAACGGTTTTTGCACCGAACTCCGAACCAACGAGGATAAACCCGACAACAAGGAGCAGCACGTTGATGATGAGGTTGATGACCGATATGGGCAGGGGCAAAAAGTTGGCAAGCACCATGGCAAGTGCCGAAATGCTACCGACTGCCACTTGGCTCGGCATCATAAAAAAGAATACTGCCGTGGCAACCCCAAGGGCACCAAGGTTAATGATCACGAATTCTCTCAAATCGCGAAATAAAGCGTTTCTTTTCACAATCACTCACCTCGGTTTCAATCGTTGTTTGAGCATTTTTCGGCGTCGATCGCCAGCACCAGCATCAAAATGCAGGTGGCGTAGTTGGGATCGCGAACGTCAATAACATATGTATCCGTCCAGTTAAAAAGCTGCTTGCTAACGTAGGCAATGCCCTGACCGCGCCCGTCGAGGATTTGATAATCCCAACCAAACCAGTCACCGTCTACCTGCCAGCCGTTGCAATCGATGGTGAAGCGAGGGCGGAAGAAGGAAAGCTCCTTGCGAATAGAGCCCACGTAGCGACCGTCAAGGTACATTTCAAACCTCGGCAGCCAAGAAAAAACGCGTTCCTTGATGTAGCCGACCTCGCAGCCGCGATTGTCATAAATGCGCAAAAGATGACCCCAAGCGAGTTCACCGCGCACGGTGTAGAGCACGTAGCCGTCTTCATCGTAAATATCGTAGCTGTCAAACCACGAGAACATACGCTGTTTAAACAAAAGTTTCATAGCTTCTCCTTTGCGTTAATACGCCGTTGAAATCAGGACGGAACCCGTGCCCGACAGATGCATTTGTGCAAGGCAAGCAGGGAGCAAAACGCTGTCGCCGCGACCGAACGGATAGGACGTGCCGTCACATTCGATCACACCCTCACCCGCAATGCAGAGCAGGTGGCAAAGATATCCGTTGTTTGTAAGCGGTTGCCCGTTTTGTTGCAGATCAAGCTTTTCCACGCGGAAGTACTCGCAATCGGCAAGCACGCGCTCACGCGACTCGGGAAGTCCGCGAGAGTAGCGAATGGCATCGATTTCCGCCTCGGTAAACGGACGGATAACGTCGCAGGCTTTTTCGATATGCAATTCGCGCAAGGAGCCGTCCGCGCCACGGCGGTCGTAATCGTAAACGCGATAGGTCAGGTCACAGTTTTGCTGAATTTCGGCAATAAGAATACCCTTGCCAATGGCGTGGGGCAACCCTGCGGGAATAAAATAGGTCTCGCCCGCCTTTACCTTTTGCACACCGAGGGCAGACATCAATTCACCCTTTTCCAATGCGGAAACGAAAGCGGCGTTGTCAAAGCCTTCGGTAAGGCCGCAAATGATCTCGGCATCCTCATCGGCATCAACGATGTACCACATTTCGGTTTTGCCGCGGTCGTTTTCCACGCGTGCGGCGTAGGAGTCATCGGGGTGCACCTGCACCGAGAGGCGGTCGGCGGCATCGATGAATTTGATGAGTAGTGGGAACTCACCGTTTGTGATAGCGGTTTTGCCCATCAGTTCGGTGGGGCACTCGCGCAAAAGCTCACCCACGGTTACACCTGCAAGGGCACCGTTTTGCACGGTGCTCATTTCTTTTTGTCGCACTGTCAACTCCCAGCTCTCGCCAACGGTTCCGCCGTTGGGAGCGGGCTTATTCCATTCGCGGGGCAAACGTGTGCCGCCCCAAATGGGCGATTTTGTAACTCCCGAAAGGGAGAGAGGATAAAGATTTTTCATAGTTTTTTTCTTCTTCAAAATCAAAGTTTTTTCAATTTGGCGTAGGTTGCCATCAGCTTTTTGGTTCCTACGGTATCGAACATAATTTCATAAAGCGTATCCGCGCCCATCGCCTTGACCGAAAGAATTTCACCTTCGCCAAAGTTGAGGTGCTTTACGCGGTCACCGGGGGCAAAGACCTCGCGCGTGCCGCCTGTGGGACGTGCAGATGCCGTGGGAGATGCAGGCTTGCCATAGGTGGGCGTTTTTTGCATACGTGTTGCATTTTCGCTTACATATACGCGTTTTTGCTGCACGGGAGCGTTATAGTTGCCGCCGTAAGAGCCGTATTGACCGTAGCCGTAATCACCGCTGTAGCGGTTTTGCGTTACGCGAACAGCTCCTGCCTCACTTTCGTCAAGCTTTTCAATCAGAGCCTCGGGAATTTCGCTGACAAAGCGCGAGACGGGATTATACATGGTTTGACCGTAGAGCAAACGGTTGCGCGTGTGCAGGATGCAAAGCTCTTTTTTGGCACGTGTGATTGCAACGTACGCCAAGCGGCGTTCTTCTTCCATTTCGCTCAGTCCCTCGGTAATGGTTTGCATACCGGGGAAGAGGCCTTCCTCCATGCCGGGTAAAAATACCACGGGGAACTCCAAGCCTTTTGCACTGTGCACCGTCATCATAACAACGGCATCGGCAGTCTCGTCGTAGCGGTCAACGTCGGCAACGAGAGCGGTCTCCTCCAAAAATCCGGTCAGGGAGGGCTCGTCGTTGTCCTGCAGATATTCCAGAATGCCCGACTTAAATTCGTCAAGGTTTTCAAGGCGTTCTGCCTCCTCGGGGCCTGCGGCAACCAGCATCTGGCGGTAGCCGGTCTTCTCAAGCATAATATCAAAGAGCGCGTCAAGCGGCGTGCTTTGGGCAAGGTGGGAAAGACCGTTGATAATTTGCGCAAAGTTGAGCAGCGTTGCGGCACTGTTTTTAAGTGCCACAAAGGAGTCGGCACGCTCAATAACCGAGAACTGACTGCACTCCTGCTCGGCGGCAATGAGCGCAATGGTCTCAAGCGTTTTGGCACCGATCTTGCGGCGGGGCTCGTTGATGATACGGGCAAGACGTGTGTTGTCATCGTGGTTGCTGATGAGCTGCAAATATGCTACAACGTCGCGGATCTCCTTGCGGTCGGTAAAGCGCGTGCCACCGAGAACGCGGTAAGGAACTGCCGCACGTGCAAATGCTTTTTCAATGCTTTGCGATTGTGCGTTTGTGCGGTACAAAATGGCAAAATCGCGATAGGTCGCTTCTTTTTTGGCAACCGCACGGGAGACGGCATCCACCAAATAACGCGCCTCCATGTTTTGATCGTCGCAGAGCTTGAGGCGGATCTTCGCACCTGCTCCCGAGGATGTCCAAAGGGTCTTGCCCTTGCGGCCGCGGTTGTTGGAAATGACAGCGTTTGCCGCATCCAAAATGTTACCCGTCGAGCGGTAATTTTGCTCGAGCTTGATGGTTTTTGCATCGGGGAAGGTTTTGTCAAAGGTGAGAATGTTTTCAATGGTCGCACCGCGGAAGCGGTAAATGCTCTGGTCATCGTCACCGACCACCATCAGGTTGCGCGTGGTGGGATTGGTCAGGAGAACCGTCAGATGCATTTGCGCCACGTTGGTATCCTGAAACTCGTCCACGCACACGTAGCGGAAACGGCGCTGATATGCCTCGCAGATTTCGGGATAACGCTTCAAAAGCAAAACGGTTTGCATAATGATGTCGTCAAAGTCGAGCGCGTTGGATTCACGCAGGTAGCGTTGGTATTCCTCATATACGCGCGCCACCTGCTTTTGGCGGTAGTCCTGTCCTGCCTCAAGCGCGAATGCATCGGGCGAGAGAAGCTTGTCCTTGGCGTGGCTGACGGCATTGATAACGGTCTTAACAGACAAAAGCTTTTCGTCAATGTTGAGTCGTTTCATTGCGGCAAGCATTGCCTTTTTGGTGTCGTCGGCATCATAAATGGTAAAGCCGGGGCGGTAGCCCATACGCTCGCCGTGTTGGCGCAAAATGCGCACGCAGATAGAGTGGAACGTGCCCGCCCAAATGTCGGTGGCGGTGTGCTCCTCATCGGGGAACATACGCGCCAAACGCTCTTTAATTTCATTTGCCGCCTTGTTGGTAAAGGTAATGGCAAGCACGCGGTAGGGCTCGCAGGCATTGTTTGCAAATTGCGGCAGAATGTGCTCTCGAATTGCCTCGGGCTGCAGCATCATGGCGCGCTCGAGTTCGGCAATGCGTGCCTCATTCGTTCCGTAAGGGACGTAATCGCTGAAGTATGCGTTGCCGTAGCGAATGATAAAAGCAATGCGGCGCACAAGAACGGTGGTCTTGCCGCTACCTGCACCCGCGAGGATGAGGAGCGGATTGTTGACGGTGAATACCGCCTCGCGCTGACGCTCATTCAGTTCGGAAAATGCTTTGTCAAACAGTCGGCGCTTGACCGAAAGATAACGTTGTTCGATAGAGGTTTGCATGAAGGTCCTTTCTAATTCAGGTTTGCAATAGACGTAATGAGCCAAACCGCCAAGCAGACGAGTGCCACGGGAGAGAGCAGACTCTCAAGGAGTGTAGCGGGCAAACGTCGCAACGGAAGGGCTTGGGTGTAATTGGAGGGAACGTTCTTTTTTGCGTGTACGTGATAGATCTTTCGTGCCTCTCCCGCGGTAAATGCCGCAAAAAGCAAGCAAAGAGCCACAACGCAAAAGATAAAGATCTCGTTGCTGCCTGCGTTGACGTAGAATGCCGAGAGATAGGGTTGACCGAACAGGCAGAATACGTTGTAGCAGACGTGCAACAGGATGGGAGCCAAAAAAGAGCGCGTGGTGTACATGGCACACGCAAGCAAGGCACCCAAAACAAAATAGGTTAAAAAGTGTGTAAAGGAGAAGTGCAGCATGGCAAACGTGAGTGCGCTTACCGCAATTGCTACGCCCACACCGCGCTTTTCATATTCCGAGCAAAGAATGGAGCGATAGGTCAATTCCTCGCCAACGGCAGGCAGGAGCGCATACGCCAAAATGGCATACGCCGTTTCGGTAGGCGTTTGCGTGTGGGCAACAAAGGTATCGTAAAGCGTAAAACTGCCCTCAAGCGAACGAATACCGCCCGTGATGATAGAGGTCAAAAGACTGCCCGCAATCATGACCACCAGAAGATAGAATAAGAAAGGAATGTGCGAAAGTCGCGGAGGGCGCAAGCGGATGCGCTCAGCAAAGCTTTCACCGCGCAGCTTGCAATAGAGAATGGCGGGAATGATGAAAATGAGCACCTGTATCAAAATAACGCCCACGTATTCGCTGTCACGGTCAAGCAGACGTGCGTCGATCAAGCGTGAGAGCAGCAGGAGCAAAAAGTTGGAAAGCACCAACAAAAGGGGGGCGTGCAGGGGCTTGAAGGCACCGTCCTTTCCACCACCAAGATGACGGGAGCCACTCATTAGGCGGCTGTAGATATCTTGCCCTTGTGTGCGCGGCTTGTCAGCTTCTGCTTTGTCGAGTTCTTTTTTGTTTGTTTCTCTCTTTGCCGTTTCCTAA
>JAZRKS010000219.1:0-5249 GCA_045646445.1 Eubacteriales bacterium
CGACAACCGAGATAAAGATATCCTCAAGGCTCATGCCGAGCGACTCCATACCAATCAGAGGCCAGTTGCGTTCAACCAGCTGATAGAACAGCTTTTTGCGAATATCGATGCCGGCGTCACTCTCGATCATGTAAGAGTATGCATCACCGTCACGCTCTGCCAAGCCCTCGGCATAGGAGATGCCGGGAAGAGAGCGCAGCATTGCGAGAACGTCCTTTTGAGGGCCGACGATCTTGACGTTGAAGCGGCGGTTTTGGCTCATGACGTTTGCAATGTTCTCGGTCTTCTCGTTTGCAACGATCTTGCCCTTGTTGATGATAACGATGCGGTCGCAAACGGCTTGTACCTCTTGCAAAATGTGCGTGGAAAGAATAACCGTGTGCGCCTTGCCCAAGCCTCGGATGAGGTTGCGGATCTCGATAATCTGCTTGGGGTCAAGACCAACGGTGGGCTCGTCGAAAATAATGACCTTGGGATTGCCGATGAGCGCCTGCGCAATGCCCACTCTTTGACGGTAGCCCTTGGAAAGGGTGCGAATGACCTTGTGATACATATCGCTGATCTTTACCGTTTCGCAAATGGTCTTCAGGTGCTCCTCGCGGTTCAGCTTGCAGCACTTGAGCTCGTATGCAAAGTTGAGGTATTCCCCAACCGTCATATCCAAATAAAGAGGTGGCTGCTCGGGCAGATAACCAATCAGCTTTTTGGCACCGATGGGATCGCTGAGAATATCAATGCCCGCAATGCATGCCTTGCCCGAGGTGGAGGAAAGATATCCCGTAAGGATATTCATAGTGGTACTCTTGCCCGCACCGTTGGGGCCGAGAAGACCGACGATTTCGCCTTCTTCTACGGCAAAGCTGATATCGTCTACCGCACAGGTAGTGCCGTAATTTTTTACAAGATGCTCAATTTTAATCATGAGAGGGTGGTATCCTTTCTGGATCGTTTTGAGGCGACAGTACGCCATATTAATAATTCAAATTATATTTTAACATATATATATGGACAAACAATGAACAAGCGCAAAGAAATCTTTCTTTCCTGACTGATTTTCTTGTGAAATTTGGGCATCTTTTTGCAAAAAAACAGCAACGGCTGTATAAAACGCCCACAAGAGGAAAAAATAAAGACAGCAAGACGCGAAAAGGAATTTTATCCTCACCCCCGCCACGCAATTTCATCATATCAAAGGAGTATCAAAAATGCAAAAGAACTGGAAGGAATCCGAATTCTTCAAAAAGCTGAAGCACATTCGCGTAAACCGTGCGGTTTACCTTTGTGCCATCATCGTGCTTCTCTCCATCTCCGTCGTTCTCATCATCACCGCCGTTAACAACCGCGCAAACAAAGCGCCCCTCAACACAACCCCCACCGTTACCGACGCGCCAAAGCCCGAGGGAACAACACCCCCTCAAAACAACCAAACCGACAAGCCCACGCAAGGCAACACCCTGCCTGAGTTTGCCCTGCCCGTTGGCGGCGTGCTCTCCAAAAAGCACAGCGTTGATACGCAGGTGTTCTCCCCTACCCTTGGCGAATACCGCGTGCACCTTGGCATTGATATTGCCACCGAGGAGGCAGCTCCCGTTTTTGCAATGGCACAGGGAACGGTAGCACAGATTTGGGAAGACCCTATGATGGGCTGGAGTTTGGCGATCTCTCACACGGGAGACGCGGTAACCGTCTATAAAAACCTTTCCAAGCAGTTTGCCGACGGCATTGCCGTAGGTGCCGAGGTAGAGGCAGGTCAGCTGCTCGGCAGCGTTGGAGACACCGCGATGATCGAGATTGCCGAGGAGCCCCACCTGCACGTGGAAATGACCGTGAAGGGCTTGCAGGTAGACCCTCTCGATTACTTTAGCAAAGAAGTCCTCTCCGCTCTGACCGAGGATTCCATTTACGAAAGCGAAACCGATAAATAAGTAAAAAAGATGGAACGGCAGGTGCCGTTCCATCTTTTGTGTTATTCGATTTCTGCACTGCGTGCAGCCATTTGATCCTCTTGGTAGCGGTAAAAACGCTTTTTGGCAGCAAATACAGTGCCAAAGCAAAAGAGTGCACAAAGAATAGCATAAAGCAAAATATTGGGGTTAAACTCCCACTCGGCGGTATTGTTTGCAAGCAATTGGCGCTCACTCTCTACCACAACGGTCAAGGAATGAATGCGGTCAAAAGCGAAGCTTGTTTTCCATTCGTAACGAACTTCCTCGGCAAGGCGAGGGTGAAGCGTCATACCGTCAAGCTCGATCTCCTCGCGATGCTTGCCGTTGCCAACAACAACAAGGATCTTTTCAACCTTTTGGGCTTTGTCCTCGTAACTGACAAGAGATCCGCTCAATTGTGCCACAAAATTTTGACCGTTAGCATCCAGGGCAGAGGAAGAAACGTCAAACGTCTCCTTTACGGCAAGGCCCTCGCCCGACTGTATGGAAAACAGAGCCACGACCGCAAGCACCAAAAAGGTGATTGCCAAAAGTGCACATGCAAGAACTGCTACGTTATATAAAACGTGCTTTTTGATCTCCTGCTTCCACTCGATTTGATTCAGTTTCAATTTCAACAAAAGAGACCTCCTCTCGTTGTATTTGCAAAATTACAGCTGTTTTTTGACGTACGTACTATCAAAAACAGGTTGTCCCTTCATGCGCTCCTGCGCCAAGGGTGCGGGCGTTGCAAGTGCGCCCTCCTCCAACATAATCTGTGCGGCGGCGGCAGTCCATTCCGTCACACGTAAGTCACCGCCAACAATATCGTTCATCACAAGGGATGCTCCCTCGCCAAAGCCGCGGCCGCAGTTGTGGTAGGCAAACGTGCCTTGGAAAAGCCCCATATCGTTGGTGAGCACCAAGCCGCTCATACCGACGTTGATGGCAGAGCCCTCACCGAGGGTAAAGATAGCGGCATCGCAAAAATCGGTCAGAGGCTTGCCCTCGTGGCGTGCGCCAATGTAGCCGCCAACGTTGAGAATGAGGGGGATCTTCTTCTCGCGGCAAATTTCATATACGCGAGAAAGCTTGTAATCCTCTTTTCTACCTACAAGGTAATCAAGCACAATTGCGCGAACAGGCAGCTCGACACCCTCGAGGAACGCCTCCAAATTTTTGGGGCGGATCATGCCGCAATTTTCGCACACGTCGGCGAATACGGGGGTGGAACCAACGCAGACTGCAACAAGAGAATCGGCAGGCGCCGAGACCTCTCCAACAACGGTTGCATCACTTGTTTGCGTCTCGTCAAAGCGTGCACCGCAGTGGCGCAAAACCGCCTCGTAGGCAGCGTCGTAGCTGTGACAAAGCAGCCCGTGTTTTGCACCGCTGTAATCAGCCAATGCCTTGGCGGCAGAAACGGAATATTTGCCAATGGTGCCCCAAACACCGCTTTCGAGAACGGAAATCTCGGTTTCAATCAATCTTTTTTGCATATCCATTTTCCACTCCTCCTTACACGGTTTTGAGCTCGTCGGCGTGTTCCCACACCTTGATGACGGCATCAACGATGGCATCGAGCGTCTTTCTGTCGGAAAGAAGAACCGCTTGACCCATCCAAGAGCCCTCCTCATAAGATGCACAATGACATACGGGGAGCGGTGTTGTGTCGATCTTGGCACCAATCATTCTTTCGGTATCGCGAGAGGTGACACAGGGGAAGGTGTAAAGGGGTGCGTAACCCGAGCAAATCGGTACGCCCTCGGCAACAAGTGCTTTAATAAATTGGTCACGCGTGATACCCTTCTTTGCCAATTCTTCCTTTTTGAAACGCATCAGAAAGAGATGATACGCGTGTGTGGTGATACGCTCATCGTAAGCGAGGTGCTCAACAAAGCCGAGTCCTTGCAGTCTGCCTGGGAGGTTTGCGGCGTTCTTATCGCGCAAAACGACCTCGCGGGAGAGCTTGCTGTATTGAGAAAGCAGTACGGATGCCTGCAGCTCGGTGATGCGATGATCCTGCGCAACGCTGACGTACTTGCCGTCCTCTTTGCCGCCCGAGAGCATCAATGCAAGCTTTTTTGCCAAGACGTCATCGTTTGTTGTAATGATACCGCCCTCGCCGCTTGTCAGGTTTTTGGAGTTTTGGCAAGAGATAGAAGCCGCATCGCCATAGGCGCAAAGGTTCTTTCCCTTCCATTCCGCGCCAACGCCCTGTGCGGCGTCAACGATGAGCTTTACGTTATGACGTTGTGCGATTTCTTCAAGCGCATCAAGATCGGGGGGACATCCGCCAACGGCAACCGCAACGATTGCGCGTGTCTTGTCGGTGATCTTTTCCTCAACCGATGCGGGAGAGATGAGATAGTTGCTATCGTCGATATCGGCAAGCACGGGGGTTGCGCCTGCAAAAACGATGGACGATAGGGTTGCAATAAAGGTGTAGGGGGGCAGAATGACCTCATCGCCCTTGCCAATGCCAAAGCCGCGCAAGATCAACTCGAGAGAGACCGTGCCGTTGGCAACGGCAAAGCAATGTGCCACACCGCAATCTGCGGCAAAAGCGGTCTCAAATTGCTCTCTGAGTTTACCGCTCTTGTAGTTGCCGGCAATTAGGGTATCCTTGAGCATTTCGCGGTCGATATCGGTAACCTGCGGCCAGGCAGGAATATTCTTTTTGAGTACGGGCGTGCCGCCGTGAAGTGCAAGCATAGTGTTTCTCCTTTATGTATGGTGTTCGCTCACAGCGAGCGAATAAATGCTTTGTAGCGGTTAATGTACTTTTTGTTTGCTTCGTCACCGCCAACGGTGTTGGCAGATTGGAAAACCTCGGGGCGAGTTCCGCGCTCTTGTGTAATCTCAATACCGCGACAAACCGCCGCCTGCAAAATCATAGAACCGATAACGGTAGAGGTAGCACCCGTGGTGGCATCTCCCACCGTGATTGCCGCGTCACCGTAGCAACCCATGTTGTCGATAACAACATCACACACCTCGCAGAGCTTGCGGCCCTCGGGGTGACGGGAACGAGAACGTGCCGCGTGTGTCAGGTTTGTAATGCAGACCGTTGCAAGACCTCTCTTGCGTGCTTCCTCTGCCATTTCAACGGCTACGGTGTTGCAACCCGAATTGGAAAACAGGAACATCACGCCGCCTGCCTTGATGGCATCTACGTCGTCGAGAAGTACGGAAGCCAAGCCCGTAACACGTTCGAGCTGACTGCTGGCAGCCGCCGCGCGATGAAGCATCAGTGCATCATCGAAGATCGGGCAAACGCGCACCAGACCGCCTGCACGGTAGAAAATTTCCTCGGCAAGCATG
>JAZRKS010000220.1:0-2946 GCA_045646445.1 Eubacteriales bacterium
CTTGGCTCACAGAACGACATGGCTACGATCCGACTTAGGGCTTGGAATGTACCAACCCGTCCTCATACATCGCGTAAAGAATACGGCGAGCACCCGGCTTCATACCGTCGCGCACGTCGGGAAGCGCACGCGCCACAATAACCGACATAGAGTATTCGATGAAGGACTTTTTGACTTCCTTCTCCATACCCACGTCGACGATTTTTTGATTTTCAAACAGGGCAAGCTCCTGTTCTTTTTCTAATTTTCTGTCCTTTTCGTTAGCCACGATTTCTGTCCCTTTCCTGTCTTTATTTCAAGAGGTGATTAAGCTTTGAGTTTTTTGCAAAAGAGCTTGAGCGGTAAATATAGGATGACTCCCGCAAGTGCCGTTGACAGCATTTCGGGAAACACCGCATGCACAAAAATTTGCAAAAGGTTGATTTGCTGATAGATTAAGCAAGTGTATAATAACGTAATTGCCGCTCGCAAAAGCAATGCAAAAGTTAAATAAATGAGATACGGTATAAATCTTTTGGGTTGAACGGCACGTGCGTAATGCCCTGCTACGTAACCGAAAATCATATAAAACAGAGGCAATAAAACAATTCCGCTCGAGGCAATCGTCTCAATCAGAGCACCTGCCGCAAGTCCCGTAATGGCACCGTGGTGTCGCCCGTTAAAATAAGCCACACAAAGCACGATGCAAAGCATTAGGTCGGGAACTGCACCTATGTAGGTGAGTTTGCCAAATACGCTTGTTTGAAGGATCGCTCCCCCAAGAATCAAAAGAGCAAGCGAAACACCAAACATCACAAGGCGTGAGCGTGCCTGTGCTTCAAAGCCCATAATGCGATTTCTCGACACGTCCTCACTCCTTTCGCTTTTGAAGTTAAGGAGTTTTTTCATTAGCCTCCCTTGTGTAAAGGGAGGTGGCGCGCAAAGCGCGACGGAGGGATTGTAAAAAGTTAATTTTAATCATAACAATCCCTCAGTCAAATGCGCTTACGGCATTTGACAGCTCCCTTTACACAAGGGAGCCTTATAAAATAAACCCCTTATTTGGTTTCTTTTATTTTTTATTCACTACTGCATTCCGCCGCCGTTTTGGTAACCCGTGATGATCATAACCCATTTGAGCGAGGAAAAATCCACCGCGGGGGTTACGGTTGCCACAAGCGTGCGGTTGTATTCGTCAACCTCAATAGAGGTGACCGTTCCAATTTTGAGATCTGCAGGGTAAACGCTACCCGTACCGCTCGAATAAACGGTATCGCCAACCTCTACGTCGGCAGCGGCATCAATATATCCTATTTTGCAGGTTCCCTGTTGGCGCATGCTGTAGTCACCGCTGACGATGCCCACAACCTCGGAGCGCGGAATATACGCACCAACCGAGGTGGCAGTCTCTATCAAGGTGGAGACCATGCACCAGTTGAGTCCAACCTCAACCACATAGCCCACAATTCCGTCCTTGGTGACCACCGGCATATTGGGAGCAATGCCGTGGAGCGTACCGCGATTGAGTGTAAAGTTTGTAATATAATTGCCGGATGAGTGGCTGATGACCATTCCCTCTTCCATTTTAAAAGAGGGATATTTGTTCTTCATATCAAGATAGTCACGCAAGCGCTCGTTTTCTTTTTCGAGTAGCTCTGCATTTTGCAGCTGCTCCTTGAGTGCCGCGTTTTCTTCGATGAGTGCTTTGTTTTCCTCATCGAGCGCTTTCATATTGCCAAAGTATTTGCCCCACCCTTGGAATGCGTTACCAACGGTGGTTGCCACCCAACGCACGGGCATGGTGACCGTTCCCACAATGTTCTTTGCAAGACTGCGGTAGCCCATAATAGAGAACACAGACGGAACAATTGTCAACACAAGTGCAATGCATAGGCAAATGATGAAAAATTTGTTTTGGAAAATTCTCACGCTTTTCTATCCCCCTTTCTCTAAAATTTGCAAGGGGTATGAATTAAACGTCAAGATTTTCGGCAAACTTTGCGTTTTGCTCGATGAATACGCGTCTGGGCTCTACCTTGTCACCCATGAGCACCGAGAACATCTCGTCGCAAGCGATGGCATCCTCAATGGTTACGCGCAGAATGGTACGGGTTGCGGGGTCCATGGTGGTCTCCCACAATTGCTCGGGGTCCATTTCACCAAGACCCTTATAGCGGTCGGCTTCAATGTTCACGCCGCCCAATTCTTGGACGATCGCTTCTTTTTCTTCCTCGGTGTAAGCGTAACGCTCGTTGCCGTATTTGGCACCCTTTTTGTAAATCTTATAGAGCGGCGGTTGTGCAAAATAGATGTGTCCATCCTCAACAAGCTTTCTCATATGGCGGAAGAAGAAGGTGAGAAGAAGAATACGAATGTGAGAACCGTCAACGTCCGCGTCGGCCATAATGATAATTTTTCCGTAACGGAGCTTTGCGGTGTCGAACTCTTCACCAATGCCGCAACCGAGTGCTTGAATAATAGGAATAAGAGATTGGTTAGAATATACCTTGTCAAGTCTTGTTTTTTCTACGTTGAGAACCTTACCGCGCAAAGGCAAGATTGCCTGGAAGCGCGAGTTACGTCCCTGCTTTGCAGAACCGCCTGCGGAGTCTCCCTCTACCAAGTAGAGCTCGGTGAACTCTGCGTTCTTTTCTTGACAGTCGGCAAGCTTGCCGGGGAGCGTGGAGCCCTCAAGAAGTCCCTTGCGACGGGTTGCCTCGCGTGCTTTTCTTGCCGCCTCGCGAGCACGGTATGCCGCCATTGCCTTTTCAAGAATTGCTTTACCAACAGTGGGGTTTTCCTCAAGGTATTCTTCAAGCTTTTCGGTAACGAGTGTGTAAAGAATGGTTCTCATTTCGCTGTTGCCGAGCTTACCCTTGGTTTGTCCCTCGAACTGTGCCTCGGTCAACTTAACCGATACAACAAGTCGGAGGCCAAGCGGTCTTAGGAAGACAA
Organism: Eubacteriales bacterium; assembly: GCA_045646445.1. Taxonomy (GTDB): domain Bacteria; phylum Bacillota; class Clostridia; order Oscillospirales; family CAG-272; genus UMGS1865. Next base: position 2,935 of record JAZRKS010000220.1, read on the forward strand.
CACTTGAAACCA
>JAZRKS010000221.1:0-3971 GCA_045646445.1 Eubacteriales bacterium
GCTCCATTTACATCGAACAGAAGACCAGCTCCAAGAACCCGAGATCACCCGTCGGAACGGTAACCGAAATCTACGATTATCTCCGTCTTTTGTACGCGCGCATCGGTGTGCCGCACTGTCCGATTTGCGGCAAGGAGATCCGTCAGCAAACAGTTGACCAAATCATCGACCGCATCCTGACCTTTCCCGAAGGGGAGCGCTTTATGGTGCTTGCCCCCGTTGTCAGGGCGCAAAAGGGTATGCACGAAAAGGTGTTTGCCGATGCGCGCAAGCGCGGATATGTGCGCGTGCGCGTTAATGGAAATATGTACGATCTTTCCGAGGAGATCAAGCTTGATAAAAACAAAAAGCACACCGTCGATATCGTTGTCGACCGTCTCGTGATGCGAGAGGGAATTGCATCACGCCTTTCGGACTCGGTTGAAAATGCTCTTGGCGCCGCTGACGGACACGTTACCATTGTCACCGTTCCGCGCGAGGGGGAACCCAAAGAGCTCGAATTCTCTCAAAACTATGCCTGCGAGGAGCACGGCATCTCCTTTGGCGAGCTTGAGCCCCGTATGTTTTCTTTTAACAATCCTGCAGGCGCGTGTGCACATTGTGCGGGACTTGGCGAAATGCAATCCATTGCGGTCAACCGCATTATTCCCAACAAAAAAATCTCTCTTTCCGAGGGCGCAATTGCCGTAAACGGCTTTAAGACCTTGGAGGAGGAGAGCTGGAACGGACCTCTCTTTGCCGCTGTTGGCAAGCGTCACGGCTTTGACCTCGATACCCCCATTGAAAACTTTACCGCAGAGCAGTACCAAATGCTTTTGTACGGCACAGGTGATGAAAAATACGAGGTTCACCGCTGGTTTGGCAAAGAAGACCATCATCAACTCGTTAAATTTGACGGCATCGTTCCTATGATCGAAAACCGTATGAAAATGTACGGCAACGAATATTACGCGCAATTCATTGAGGAAGCACCGTGCCCCGAGTGTCACGGTCAGCGACTTTCTCCTACCTCTCTTTCTGTCACAGTAGGAGGGAAGAACATTCACGAGCTTTGCTCGCTTTCCATTGTTGACGCGCTTGATTTTGTCAACAAAATTGAATTGAGCGAAACCGAGGCACAGATTGCTGCCGAAATTCTCAAAGAAATTCGCTCCCGTCTTGGCTTTTTGGTTAGCGTAGGTCTTAATTATCTCACGCTTTCGCGCAAGGCGGGCACTCTTTCGGGCGGCGAGGCACAACGCATCCGTTTGGCAACGCAAATCGGTTCGGCACTTGTTGGCGTGCTTTATATCCTTGATGAGCCAAGCATCGGTCTGCATCAGCGCGATAACTCCAAGCTGATCGCCACCCTCAAACGCTTGCGTGATCTTGGCAACACGGTCATTGTTGTTGAGCATGATGAGGAGACCATGGAGAGTGCCGATTACATTCTCGATATCGGTCCCGGCGCGGGAATTCACGGCGGTCAAGTGGTTGCCGCTGGAACACCCGAGGAGATCATGCAGGACGAAAAATCCATCACAGGTGCGTATTTGTCGGGCAAAAAGAGCATTGACGTACCCAAATACCGCCGTCAGGGTAACGGAGCCTTCTTGCATATCAAGGGCGCGCGACATAACAATTTGAAGAATATCGATGTCGATATTCCGCTTGGCAAATTCGTTTGCGTTACCGGTGTTTCGGGCTCGGGTAAGTCCTCACTCATCAACGGCATTTTGCACCCTGTCCTTGCCGATAAGCTCAATCACGCCATCACTTACCCCGGCAAGCACGACGAGGTTATCGGACTCGAGCATCTCGACAAGGTCATTTGCATCGACCAAAGCCCCATCGGGCGCATGCCGAGTTCTAACCCCGCAACCTATACGGGACTGTTTACCGATATTCGTGCACTCTTTGCCCAAACTAAGGATGCAAAGGCGAGAGGATACGGTCCCGGACGTTTCTCCTTTAACGTCAAGGGCGGCAGATGCGAGGCGTGCGAGGGCGACGGTGTTAAAAAGATTGAAATGCACTTCCTGCCCGACGTTTACGTTACTTGTGACGTTTGCAAGGGCAAGAGATACAACCGCGATACCCTTGAGGTACAATACAAGGGCAAAAACATTTTTGAAATTTTGGACATGACGGTAGAGGAGGGCGTGCGCTTTTTTGACGGTATTCCGTCCATCAGCCGCAAGCTCCAAACGCTTTACGATGTTGGTCTTGGATATATCAAAATCGGTCAGCCCGCCACCACCATTTCGGGCGGTGAGGCGCAGCGCGTCAAGCTTTCTACCGAGCTTTCCAAGCGCGCCACGGGTAGAACCGTTTATATTTTGGACGAGCCCACCACGGGACTTCACACCGCCGACGTTGCCAAGCTTCTTGAGGTTCTGCAACGCCTTTGCGATGCAGGCAACACCGTTATCGTTATTGAGCATAACCTTGACGTCATCAAATGTGCCGACCACGTCATCGACCTCGGACCCGAGGGCGGAGACGGCGGCGGAACGGTTATCGCCACGGGAACACCCGAGGAGATTGCCGAGGTTGAGAATTCCCACACGGGTAAATATCTCAAAAAATATTTCCAATCATAATTTCAAAAGCCACCGAGTGCTTCTCGGTGGCTTTTTCTTTTTCACGTACACGCGTGTATGCAAGTAAATAAAAGAGGTAGGGAAGTGCGCCGCTGATGTTTTTAACCTCTCGCTTTTGAAAAAAATTCAAAAAAATCCAAAAAAATTTTGAAAAACCTATTGACAAATACACTTTAGCGTGCTAAAATGATAAAGCACTAAAGTGTAGCGCAAAAACAACCAAAAGGAGACTAAAACCATGAAAAAACTTACATCCATTCTTCTCGCTCTCGTTATGATTTTCGCATCTGTTGCAACCTTTGCTTCTTGCAACAAAAAACAAAATGAAGATAACGGCCTTAACTTTGGCAAAGAGCTCTTGTCTGTAGGCTCGCAGTTAGATGCTCTGAACGGTCTTGTTAAGGGAGATGCAGATATTGCCGTTATCGACTCGGTTATGGCAGGTTATTATATGAACGGTGTGGATACTTTCAAGGATTACCAAGTTCTCCAAGGTGTTATTCTTGCCGAGGAGCAATACGGCATTGCTGCAAAAAAGGGCAATGCATCCCTCATCGGTAAAATCAACGAGGCGATCATCGCCCTCGCCGACACCGATTATAAAACGATCGCAACCCAATACGGTCTTGCAACCGAGACGCTCGTTAAAGCAGATACCGCCAACCCCAAGGCGGATGCTATCGACGATTCCTGGAACAAGGTCGTTACCGCAAAAAAGCTGGTTATCGGCTACACCCTGTTCGCACCCATTGCTTACACCGACGGTGACGGTGCAGATGCAAAGCTTGTCGGCTTTGATATCGATCTTGCCAAGGCAGTTGTTGCATACCTCAACGCAAAATATTCCACCGAGGTTGCAATCGAGTTCATCGTAATTGATTGGAACGAAAAAGAAGCACTGCTTGCAAACGGTTCCATTGACCTTGTTTGGAACGGTATGACCATTACCGACGAGCGCTTGGCAAATATGGAAATTTCGGTTCCTTACCTTGCAAACAAGCAGGTAGCAATCGTCAAAAAGGCAGATGCCGCAAAGTACGGTGCTAACAAAGAAGAGTTCCTCAAAAACACCGATGACGCCATCATCATTGCAGAAAAAGGCTCTGCAGGTGAAGAACTCGTACAACCCGTTGAGTAACTTTTTGAATACATTTCACTCTCCAAATACTGAAAAAGGATATCTGATTTTATGAATTTCTGGTCAGTTCTGTATGACCTGTGCATGGGCTTCGGCATGACGCTGAAGCTCTTTGCACTAACGTTGGTTATTTCCATACCGCTGGGGCTGTTGTTCTGCTTTTGCTCCATGTCCAAGTTCAAGCCGCTTTCCTGGCTGATGAAGGGCATTATTTGGGTGGTTCGCGGAACACCGCTCTTATTGCAATGCGT
>JAZRKS010000222.1:0-4580 GCA_045646445.1 Eubacteriales bacterium
AACCCCCCTCCTTGGCTCACAGAACGACATGGCTTCGATCCGACTTCCCTTGGAGATTGCAAGAACGATCAAGGATGAAATCCGCGACACGCTCGGCTTTACGGTGAACGTGGGCATTGGATCAAACAAATTGCTTGCTAAAATGGCAAGTGACTTTGAAAAGCCCGACAAGATCCACACGTTGTTCACCGAGGAAATTCCCACCAAGATGTGGCCGCTCCCCGTTGAAGCGCTCTTTTCACTTGGACGGTCTGCGGCGGAACGCCTGCGCGGTATGCACATTCGCACCATTGGCGAGCTAGCAGCCACCGACGTAGCAGACCTACGCACTGTTTTTGGTGTAAAAATGGGAGAACATCTCCATCGGTATGCCAACGGCATTGATACCTCACCCGTGCTTGCCGAGTCGGAGGAAGCCAAGGGCTACGGTAACTCAACGACTTTGGCAAAGGATTTGACAACCGCCGAGGAAGCCTATCCCATTTTACTCTCTCTTGCCGACAGTTGTGCCTCGCGGATGCGGAATGACGGGCAGAAAGCCACCTGTGTTTCGGTAACGATAAGAGATACCGCCTTTCGCGACCGCTCACATCAGCAGCATCTTTCTCACGCGACGGATATTACGTCCGAAATTTATGAGGTCGCTTGCCGTTTGTTTGACGACCTTTGGGATAGAAAAATGCCTCTGCGTTTGCTTGGTGTGTCTCTCTCGCAGCTGACACGCGAGGACTCGGCGCAGCTTTCGATGTTCCCCGACCCGAAGCGCGAACGCGAGCAGGAGCTCGACCGTCTGATTGACGGTCTTCGCCATCGCTTTGGCTCAGACACCATTGTGCGCGGCTCCATTATGGAGCAAAGCCGCCACGTTGGCAAAAAGCATAAGGCGGCATTGGATTTAGAGAAAGAAGAAACGGAGTAAGCAAATGGAAAATGTAATTGAGCATTACAATAAATTGATAGATGAAAACAATGATCCTGTGCACGATCCTAAACCATTGAGAGATTATATGGATAAATGGGACGGGCAGAAATTTATCGAAAGTATGCAACTTGATAATGGTAAATCAGTTTTGGAAATTGGAGTCGGAACAGGTCGCCTTGCAATTAAAGTTGCGCCTAACTGTAACCGTTTGGTTGGAATAGATATTTCTCAAAAAACAGTAGCCAGAGCAACCGAGAATTTATCATCATACTATAATGTTGAGCTTGTTTGCGGTGATTTTATGTCATTCACTTTTGACGAACATTTTGACATCATCTATTCCTCATTAACGTTTATGCATATACAGGACAAAGCATCTGCAATTCAAAAGATTTCCTCGTTGCTGAACAATAACGGAACTTTCGTTTTATCAATCGACAAAAATCAAAGTGATTTTATCGATATTGGAACACGACGGGTAAGAATATATCCCGATAATCCAACAGATATATGTCGTTTTATTTTAGAAGCAAATCTAAAACTGATAGATCATTTCGAGACTGACCATGCATATATAACGGTCAGCCAAAAAGCCTCCCTTGTGTGAAAGACAGGCAGCAAGCGCCCCGCAATTGCAAGCAATTGCTTCGGTGGCATTTTCGCAAGAAAATGACGGAGGGATTGTGAAAATGTTTTCAAAAAAACAATCCCTCAGTCTCGCATTCGCTCGACAGCTCCCTTTACACAAGGGAGCCTTTTTTACTCTTAGCTATTATATATAATTTGCTTATTCTTCATAAGTTTCCTTTCTTTCGCTCTATTTTACGCTCTTTTCTCATAGAATAAGACAAGTAAGTGTGTGAGGTGAGAAAAATGCGGACAAGGGCGAGGGAGATTTTTTGGAATGCGATGCTACTGACAGCGGCATCGCTGTTTATGCGTACCGTGGGCGTGAGCTTTCAGGTTGTGGTATCGGGGCGCGTGGGTGCAGAGGCGATGGGGCTTTTCTCCATCCTTTCGGGTGTTTACGGCTTTGCCTTGACCTTGGCGACCTCGGGCATTCATCTTGGTGTAACACGTATGACAGTAGAGGCAATGGAGAGCGGCAACCGCGCCCGTGTAGGTGGCATTTTGCGGCGCGCGACGGTTTATTCCATTGCGTTTGGTTCACTTGCGTCAGTTTTGCTCTTCTCTTTTGCCGAACCGATTGGGCGTTTTTGGCTCAAGGATGCGCGGACGGTTTCCTCGTTGCGGTTGTTGGCAATTACGCTGCCCCTCATTGCCCTTTCCTCGGCTTGGGGCGGATATTTTTCGGCTATGCGCCGCCCTTGGAAAAATGCCGCGGTGCAGGTATTTGAGCAAGCAGTCAAAATTGGGGTAACAATGTATCTTTTGGCGTTCTATTTTGCCAAGGACGTGGAGAGTGCCTGCCGCATTCTCGTCATCGGCGGTGCGGTGGCAGAGGTTTTTTCATTCTTTTTGGAATGGCTTCTCTATCGGATGGATAAGCATCGGCATCTTGACAAAAAGATTTTTCATCAAGCGGGAGATACCAAAAAGCTGCTTTCTATCACGCTCCCCATTGCCGTCACGGCGTATATTCGGTCGGGGCTGATTACCCTGCAACATATTCTCATTCCCGAAGGATTGCGGCAAAGCGGCGCCTCGCATGCCGCCGCGCTTGTTGCTTACGGCAGTATTCAAAGTATGGCACTCCCCATCATCCTATACCCTGCCGCCTTGATGTATTCCTTTTCAGGGTTGCTCGTTCCCGAGCTTGCCGAGGCAGAGGTGCACGACAGGCGACGGCATATCCACTACATGATCTCGCGCGTGTGGTCACTCTCGCTTCTCTTTTCCTTTGGCGTGGCGGGGGTGCTCATCTGCTTTTCACAGGAGATCGGCGCAGCACTTTACCCAAACTCCGAGGTGGGATATTACATTCGTATTTTGGCACCGCTCGTACCTATCATGTATCTCGATACCGCAACCGATGCCATGATGAAGGGGCTTGGCGAGCAGCTCTACTCGATGAAGATCAACATTGCCGATGCCGCCATTTCCCTTTTGCTGGTGCTTCTTCTCATCCCGCGGTTTGGCATTTGGGGATACATCATTACCATTTACGTCTCGGAGTTGTTCAACACGGTTTGCAGCATTACGCATCTTTTGATGATCAGTGGGACACCCGTTCGGCTTTGCAAATGGATTTATAAACCGCTCTTTTGCATTGTTGCTGCCACCGCTCTTGTACGCTTTTTGTTGGAGAGGAGCTCGTGGCAGATCGAATCGGCGGCTTTTTCGATTGTTTTACACATTCTTGCGGTCATTTTGGTTTACGTTGCTCTACTTCGCCTAACCAAAGCTGTGGAAAAGGATGACGTGCGGTGGGTGAAGGATTTGTTCAAAATAGAGAAAAAGGTCAAGGCACCGTAGTGCCTTGACCTTTTGTTTATTCTTCTTCGTCGTCGGGATGATTTTGCGTCAGTTGCGCTTGTAGCATCATATCCTTGACCTTCATAAGGCGCGTGGTGTTGCCGCGCTCGTTTTCGTCAAGCTTCATTTTGATTGTCTTGATGGTTGCGAGGTACTGCGGCATGAGGATATATTCGAGTGCGTTTACGCGACGGCGGGTGCGCTCGATCTCCTCGGCAAGGAGCTGTGCGGTTTTTTCAAGCTCGGCAAGACGGATCAGATCCTCGAGAATATCATTCAACTCGCGCAATGAGGAATCCAATTCTCCCGAGGTGAAAGCCATGCCATAGTTATAGCTATCACTTCCCCCCTCGGCGTGCACGCGCAGATGGAACACGGGAACCGTGACGCTCATCATATTTTTGTATTCGACGGAGAGCTCGCCCTCCTTTTTGGGACAGATGAGGGCTTCCTCCAGCATTTTGGGACTGCTGACCGCGCTGGCTACCGTAAAGGAACGGTAAACCTCGCCGAGTGCCGCCTCTACGCGTTCGCGCAAAAGCTTATCCTCGCGCACAACGTCGAGGAATTGCTTCATCAATTCGTCGCGCTTATCCTTGAGCAGCTTATGCCCCTTGCGTGCGGTTTGATAGCGCGTTTGAATACGCTTCATTTCCATACGTGTGGGATTTACTCTCAATTCAGCCATGCTTTTCTGTCACCTCTCTTTCGGTAAAAATTGCCACGTGGCATTACGCCTTTTTGGGCCAGTATTTTTCAATCATTTCGGGCTTGATACGCTTCATTTCGCTCTTGGGCAAAATGGAGAGCAGCTCCCAACCGAGATCCAAGGTCTCTTCGATAGAGCGGTTTTCGTCAAAGCCCTGATTGATATATCTTGCCTCGAATTCGTCTGCAAACTGTGCATAGAGACGGTCGATGGGAGACAGTGCTGCCTCACCGAGAACGACCATCAATTCCTTTGCTTCTTTACCGCGTGCATAAGCGGCAAAAAGCTGGTTGAGTGTTGCAGAGTGGTCCTCGCGCGTTTTGCCTTCACCGATACCCTTGTCCTTCAGACGCGAAAGCGACGGCAGAACGTCAACGGGCGGCATATAGCCCTTGCGGTACATTTCACGGGAGAGAATGATCTGCCCCTCGGTAATGTAACCGGTCAAATCGGGAATGGGGTGAGTCTTATCGTCCTCGGGCATCGTCAGGATCGGGATCATGGTGATGGAAC
>JAZRKS010000223.1:0-23508 GCA_045646445.1 Eubacteriales bacterium
CTGCTCTTTTTGTTGTCAATCACCCCTCATCGGATCGTGCTCTGCGCGCTCGCGCGCAGAATCCGGTTCGGAACCCCCGCCGAAGCGCAGCGGAGGGCGGACTTCCGGGTGGCGCCTCCAAAAAGGAACCAATCCAAGAGATTGGTTCCTTTTTTGTGCGTTTCTAACGAATTGAATAACAATTCTCAGGTAAAACAGAAGCCATCGCCAAGAAGAAGTTTCGCGATTTTAAGAAGAGCATAGACCATGTAGAAAAAACATTCCAAGCCCTTACAATATTTTCATTTTTTCTTGACAAACTCGCCAAACGGTTGTATAATGTGATTAATAGTTCGTTTTAGCGAACAAATGAGTTTTGTTGATGTTCGCAAATGTGAACAAATGCCGAAATATATTGTTCGCTTTTGCGAATGGTTGCATTGCAAACGGGTTCGACCGCATTACGGAAGAACCTTAGAGGAGGGGAAAGAGATGGAATACATAACCGTCAAGCAGGCTGCACAAAAGTGGGGGGTTACGCCTCGGCGCGTGCAAATTTTGTGCGCCGATAACAGAATAAAGGGTGCTTATCGTTTTGGAAAATCGTGGATGATTCCTGTTCGTGCGGTGCTGCCGAATGCGAGAAAAAAAGAGGATGAGCCAACGCTTCCCATGCCGCGCAAAAGTCCTTTCCTTGATATGACCAATCTTTACAATCGCGCAGGCGGAGCTGATGAATGCAACGAGATGCTTGTTAACAACCCTGAGGCGTACGCACTTTTTGAGGCCTCTATTGCTTACCGTCGCGGCGACATCAATAAGGTTTACGACCACGCCAGATATTTTTTGGGAGCTCGTTCCGGCTTTTATGCCATTCTTGGTGGCGGTATGCTCTTGGCCTTGTGTGCTATGTGGCGCGGTGATATTGCGCTTTGGAACGAGGCAAAAAGGCACATTCTTGAGGCCCCGCACACCACTGAAGAGGAACGAGAGATTATTTCTCTCTCGTTAGCGATTATCGATAGCTCTGTTTATGACAACAAAGACTACCCCGAGTGGTTCACAATTGGCAATTTTGAGGTACTGCCTGCCGATTCGCACCCTGCAGCAAAGGTTTTTTACGTTAAGTATTTATACATGGGTGCGTTCGCTTTGGCATCTAAGCAGATGTCTGTCGAAGGGATTACGGGACTTTCCTTGATGAGAATGATGCCCAATACGATTGAGCCCTTGATTACACAGGCGGTAGTGGATAAAACCATTCTTCCCGAAATTTTTTTGCGCTTGTCTTGTGCGGTTGCGTATTATAACACGGGCGTCAAAGAGAAAGCGATTTTGCACATCGACAAAGCCGTGGCTCTTGCTCTTAGGGATAAGCTTTACGGTACGCTGACCGAGTACGTGCGCCATTTTGACGGCCTTTTGGAGGAACGAATTGCGCTCATAGATCCTGCTGCCGTTGATGTTATCAGGGCTTTGTATGCCACCTATAGTGTAGGTTGGTCAACGCTTTCGGGTAAGATCCGCAACCGCTATATTGCTACCAACCTTACCGAAAGAGAGAGAGAGGTTGCAAAGCTGACTGCTTTTGGATTCAAAACGCAGGAAATTGCTTCTATGCTGTATCTTTCCGAGTCAACTATAAAGCAGACCGTTACAAGAGTGCTCAACAAAACGGGACTTACCGAAAAAGGAGAGCTTTATTGCATCCTTTAAGGTTGTTAAAATAAAACTTTTTTGCTATCTAAAGGACAAAATTATTTGCCCGAGAAAGTTTTTTGGGGGCGTTCACAAAATCAAACAAATCCTGTATACTGTTTATGGCATAAAACAGTATGCGGGATTTTTGCTTTTTGGGAGGTAATATGAACAGAATACGCGAAGGGGACTTGTATAAGATTGTCACGGTTTGTGGAAGGGCCTTCGAACTATATTACGGATATTATGATGAAATTGAAAGGGAAGGGAAATACACCGATCCGATTCCCATCTATCCCGATTTTATAAAAGAGCCGATCTACACAGACGATGGCTACCCGTTTGCAACCGAGATGCAGGATGTTTGCTCTTGCTTTCTCGGCAGAGAAGGGGAGGATAGCTGCTTTGCCTGCCGCCACTTTGAAAAAGGCGACGAGCTGATCGGCGTTTGCAAATGCGAAAAGAGAAAAAGAAGCTCCCAACAATTCATGTGAAATCGAGCAAAACCGTTTGAAAAGATTGCATATAAAGAAAGGTAGAAATTTATGATGAAAAAAGTGAATGTGAAAATGGCTGTTTTGTCACTCCTGATGGCACTTGTTATGCTCATGGGAGTGGTTTTCAGTGCATCTATCATGACAACCGCATCTGCGGCGACTATTCCTACTCTCCCCGAAACCGAGTATGTTTCGCCCACAAGCCCAACGGTCCCCACGCCCTATGACGGCGTGCCCGTAACGCCCGGTAAAATCAACTCGTCGAATTATCGCACCTACGGTCTTACCGACGAGAATTGGCAGCAATACAATGGCTATTATGCCATTCGCAATTCCAAGGAGCTTTATGGCTTTGCGGCTCTCACAAGAGCACAAAGCACGGTCAATCTTAGCGCGGTTCTCCTCGCAGATATTGTGATCAACACTTCGGTATCGACATCGACCGGTGCTACCTATCAGTGGGATCCGCTTGTGCATGAGGATATTGGTGACGTATATAAAAATGGCTTTAGTGGTACGTTTGACGGCAACGGTTATTCTATCAGCGGTATTTATATGGAGAGCTCCGGAAATCTGAAGGGCATATTCGGAAGCATTGCTGGCTCCGGTGTTGTAAAAAATCTCGTGTTGAAAAATTCCGTATTTAAGAACCATGCAAATGGCTCGGCTGTTTTTGCTCATAGGGATTACGGTATGATTATCTCTTGCAGAGTGGAAAGCAGTGTCATTATGAAGCGCACAGGCAAAAGTTCTGCCGGTGTAAGCGGTATAGCGTGGGTTGCTAAAACCACACAAACAGTGGGATCTAAGCGACAAACCTTTACAGGCGGAATCGAAAACTGCTTCTCCAACGTTACTATGGATGTTTACCGTGCCGAAGACAGCGAGTCCCTCAACGAAAACGGAGTAATTGCGACCGAGCTTGAGTCTGTTTCTAAAGTAAACAACAACTACGGTATCGTCTCCAATGGATACTCGCTGATCGGTGATAAAAACTACGACTCTGCAGGAAAATGGACAACGTTGAAAACCCAAAATGATGAGCACACCTGTATTCCCATTACGCACAATCAAGTAAACGGTACCTGTTATAGCTCGGGACTTTCTGCATATACCTTCTGTGCAGTATGCGAAAAGATTCTTTCGGGCGAAAAGAAGGTTCTTTACGGTCATTCCACAACCGAGACCTTCTGTACCCTCAATAAATCCGACAATTCCAAGCACGATAAGAGATGTATGGAATGTACCGAAATTCTCGGGACAGAGAAGCATACCTACAACAGCAACGTTGATATTGCTTGCAAGGATTGCGCGTTCACCTTCCTCACTCTCAACGAGGCGGGAACAGAGTACACGCTTAACCAAACAAGCTTTACAATTTCTCACGATCTTATTTTGTCGAAGCCCCTCAATATTCCAGTAGGATGCACATTAACGGTTGCAGAGGGTGTCACACTTACTCTGCAAGAGCAACTGACAAACAACGGTTCTCTGATCAACAACGGTGCAACTGTTGTAAAGGATGGCTTTATGCAGGGCACGGGAAGCGTCATTTGCGGTGAGAATGCAACGCATCACCCCGCCTTTAACGATGACGGCTTCTGCGCCTTTTGCGGTGATGAGGAGTATCCCGAGGCAGCGCCTCTTGTTGACGGCTACTATCAAGTCGGCAACGTTGGTCAGTTGATGTGGTTCTCGAACTTTGTAGGGCAGGGCAATGGCTCTGCAAACGCAAAGCTTACTGCCGATATCATCTACAACGCGAGCGACCTTTCCGGCTTGAACGGCAAAACCGAGGGTTACCGCTTCTGGACGCCCATCGGTATGATCATGAATCACGAAACCGGCATTGATACTTTTGTAACCTACACCGGTACCTTTGACGGTGACGGACACACGGTCTCCGGTCTTTATCACTTCGATTATTGGTCTTACGCAGGCAACGCAGGTCTTGTTTCCAAGTTGGGAGCAGGTGGCGTTATTAAAAACGTAACTGTTAAAAACTCCTATTTTGCTACCAGCTCCTATGCAGGTGCCATTCTCGGCCAAAACCTTGGCGGTGTCGTTGAGAACTGTCACAACGTCAATACCACCGTCGCATCCGCGGCAAGAGTAGGCGGTATTGTTGGTGACAACAGAACGGGTACTATTCGCTACTGTACCAACAAAGGCAACGTTAAGTTCTTCAAAGTCAATTCCGGTCTCGCTTTCGGCTTTAGCGAATTCGGCGGCATTGCAGGTAGCACCGAGGGAACAATTGAGTATTGTACAAACTACGGTGACATCGTCTCCTCCACTGAAATCAGTGGTGTTGGTGGCATTGCCGGTCAAATTTATCAAGGTACTGTCAAAAACTGTGTAAACGAGGGTGATATCAATGTCAGCGGTGGCACAAACTTTGGTGGCATCACAGGTTATCAATATCACGGAACGCTTTCCTACAATATCAACTACGGTAGCGTTGTAGGTGGAAATCTCGCAGGCGGTATTATCGGTAACCCGTTTGGCAACGGCGGCAGATACACGCACAACTATACCGTTGGCGGCGATGCTTGCGGCATGGGAAGTAAGAACGGTTGCTTTGCAATCACCGAGGCAGAGCTTGCAAACGGACGTCTTGCATTTGAGCTTGGCATCGGTCAAGAGCTTGGCAAGGATGCGCGCCCCTCTGTTGGCGCATCTGCGGTATATGCGTATTTTAATGAAAGCGGTGTTGTAAATTACACCAACGATGCAAATTACACCTGTCACCACAAGGGCGGAACCGCTACCTGTGATGCAAGAGCGGTTTGTGATGGATGTAGAAATCCCTACGGTGAAATCCCCGAGGGAGCACATAAGTTTGAAATTACCGGTCGCGAAGATAAGCCCTACTGTACTGTTTGTGGCGGTCGTTGCGGTGAGGTCGCTCCCCATAACACAAACTATATCGACTACTGTGCGATTTGTGGCGACTGGATTCCTCCCGTGCTTGCCGAGGACGGATTTTATGAAATCAAATCCTTTGGTAACCTGATGTGGTTTGCCGAGCAGGTAAATGCAGGCAATTACGATCTCAACGCAAGATTGATCAGCAATATTTCCTACGGTGCGACCTTCCGCACAACCAAATGGACGCCCATTGCAGGTTCTTCCATCAGTGACACAACCGTTGGCTACAGAGGTATTTTTGACGGACAGGGATATTCCATTCCCTTGTTCCCTCAAACTGAACTTTTGACTCCCGAATATGACGGCGCGGTTTTGGGTCTGTTCGGCACGCTTGCAGATGGTGCAGTTGTCAAAAATCTTTCTATTTCCAACCGTGTGGAAATCACCTTTAACAACGGCGGCCCCAATTATACCTACGATGGTGACTATACCGTTTATTTCGGTTTGATAGCAGGTAGAGTGCTTGAGGGGGCAACGGTTTCGGGTTGCCGTGTGGCAAACGGAACGGTTTCCATTTCCAAGGGCGTTCTCGGTGCCATCGTTGGCGTGAACTACGGCACGGTTGAAAACTGTGTTTCCTATAATATGACGCTCTCGGGCCCTGCAGGTCGCGTTGGCGGCATTGTAGGTGACTACAACGGCGGCGAGCTTATCAACTGCTACACCACTTACGCAAGCCTTGGATCTGTTGCATCCGGCTATGTTGGCACAGCAATCGATAGCGAGGCAGGTGTCAGCAATGAAAGAATTGCTTCGGGTGAGATTGCATACACGATGAACACCTATATCGGCAATCCCTCGTTCTGGTATCAAACTGTCGGCAACGGCGGACCTGTTGGAAGAAGCGAATACAACGTTGTTGGCAAAATCGTTTATTTGCACAATTTAGGCGATATCGTTTTCTATTCGAATAACGAGTTCAAGGTTGTTATCAAATCTGATTATACAATCCCTGCAGGAAAGACCTTCCTGCTCCCGAGCGGCACTACCCTTGAAATTGCACAGAACGTTACCCTGACAAACGAGGGAACCTTCATTGCAAACGGTGTTCTGACAGGCAAGGGAGCCTTGGCAGGCAACGGTGCTTTCCAAATTACCGATCTTGATGCCGAGGATATTACGATTCCCGCAGACTTTACCTTTGACGGAACCGAGCATTATGATGCGGTTGTTGAAGGTCTTGAATCCAAACTTGTGATCATGGGCAAAACCTTCTCGGTTGAGGGCTATACCCGCACCTTTGATTTTACTTCTGTTAAGAACGCAGGTGAATATACTGTTACCTACACGGCAGAGCACGAAACCCTTACTTACAGCTTTCATGTAAAGGTTTTGGCAGTTTTGGATAGCGACGTTTCTCTTGATGCGACTATCTTGGATTATAACGGCCGTGCACACGAGCCATCGGTAGTCCTTGCAGGTATTGAGGTTGAACTCGGCAGAGATTATTACGTCACTTATTCTGACAATGTATCTGCCGGTGAAGTAAGCGTAACCATTACATTCCGCGGTAATCTTTCGGGCGAGTTTACAAGAAGCTTTACCATTCTTCCTGTTGCCATTGGTGAAAAGGTAAGCGTTGAATATGCAACCGAGGTGCTCTTTACGGGACTTGAATTGAATCCCATTGCCGTATCTATCGGCGGCGTTCAGCTTGTGCGCGACGTGGATTATACAGTAACCTTTGAAAACAACGTTTACCCCGGCACGGCTACTGCTAAAGTGGTTGGTATCGGATCTGTTTCGGGTGAGATGGATATCAGCTTTGAAATCTTAAAGCCCGTGTTTACCGTTACCGTATTCGATCAAAATCTCCCTTACAATGAGGATAGCAACATCAAGCCCTTCGACCAAACAATGTACGAGGGAGAAGGACTTGTAGAAGGTCATACCGTTGTCCTCGGTGAATCCGGCGGAGCCGGCGAGATGATCACCATTCTGCAAATTCTTGACGCAAACGGTGTTGACGTTTTGGAATACTACGATCTGACAGTAGAAATGGGTAAATACCATATGTTTTCCGAGAGATACAGACAGGAAGGCGGTGGTTACCACTGGCGCGACTGTGTATACAACTGCGATGAGAAAATGGATTATGAAGAGCATCACGGTGGCATTGTAACCTGCTCTGAAAACGGAAGATGCGTTGACTGTGGTATTACATATTTGTGGGCAACAGGCGAGCATACCTACGAAAACGGAATTTGCACAGGTTGTGATTACAACCCGGAATACGTGATTGTGCTTGACCAAGATGGAAACGGTCAGCACAGCGGAACGGAAGAAGGATTGAGAGCAGACTCTATTCATAACATATTCTCCCTTCCCGATCTGCAGTATGTAGTTGTAAAGGATTTTGAGTGCGTATTTGCAGGCGTCGGTCAGGAGAACACAACCATTGTTTTGGATCTGTTCGGTCATACCATCGATATGACCAATGCACCGTACGGACTTGTTATGCAGGCAAACAACCTTGTTGTCATCTTTAAGAGCACATCCCAAGAGAGCGGCACTCTTATCGGTGAAACGATTGTTGCATATGAGAGTGTTGCGTTTACCCTTGACAACGTGCACCACGAGGGTGTACTTGATAACAGAGGAACGATTTACGTTCAAAACGGTGCTGTTCTTTATTCTGAAATAACAAACTATGGAATCATCTATCTCCCCGAGGGATATGATCTTTCTACCATTGTTTCCTACAAAGGTAACGGAACGCTTTACGTTGGCGATATGGCGCTCGTATACAACGAAGAGAGTGGCAAGCTCGAGTGCGCCGATCACATTTGGGGCGATGCCGATTGCATCACTGCAAAGACCTGCTCTCGCTGCGGCGCTACCGACGGCGATCCTCTCGGACATGACACCGACGGCCCCGCAACCTGTGAGGAAGACGAGTATTGCACAAGATGCGATAGTGTTATTACCGAAAAGTTCGGTCACACTCCCAAAACAGTTTCCGCGCAGGAACCCACCTGCACTGATGTTGGATATTCCGAAAGCACGGTTTGTGCAAACTGCGATTACGTCTACGTATCTGCCGAGGAGATTCCCGCACTCGGTCACACAAATGCTGACCCTGTAATAAAGAACGTAGTAGAAGCCGTGTGTGGTATTTCAGGCAGCTATGAAACTGTTGTTTATTGCTCTGTATGCGAAGACGAGATTTCCAGAGAGCTTGAAATTATCCCCGCTCTTGAGCACAACGAGGTTGAGAGTGTATATGAAAAGAGCGAGGCCTCCTGTACTGTAGACGGTTACGTTATTTACATATACACCTGTACGCTTTGCGGTGATGTCCGTTACAGCGAACAGATTACTCTTGCGGCAGACGGTCATAATGCGGGAGAAGCGCAAATTGTTGAGCAAGCAGCACCCAATTGCAAAAACGATGGATTTATCAAGTCGGTCGTTCAGTGTGCGGTTTGCGGCGAAATACTTGAAACCGATACGCAAACAATCCCCGCACAGGGACATACCCCCGATATCGAAGCCCCCACTTGTACGCAAGCGCAGTATTGCACGGTATGTCTTGAGCTGATTCAAGCCAATGTTCCTCATAACTATGAGGATACCGTTATCGAGGCGGATTGCTATTTGGCAGGCGGCATCAATCACGTCTGCAAAGATTGCAACACAGGTTACTTTGAAGCAACACAAGAAGCCCTTGGTCACAATCCCGACAAAGAGGCACCTACCTGCACCGAGGATGTGATTTGCACGCGTTGCAACGAGATTTTGGAAGTCGCAATCGGACACACAAACGTCTGGGCAACCTGTACCACACCTCACTATTGTTCTACTTGCCAAGAGGAGTTTAATCCTGCCAATGGGCATAGCTTTAACGCAGACGATGTTCCGGATTGTACACGCGACAAATACTGCGTAGTTTGCCAATACGTTGAGGCAGAAGCTTTGGGACACAACCCCGATAGAGAGGCACCTACCTGCACCGAGCACGTTTGTTGCACAAGATGTCCCGCAGTTTTGGAATTGGCAACCGACCACACCTATAATAACGAAAACGGCGCAACTTGTACAGAGGATTATTATTGTATCACCTGCGGCGAGATCTTTGCCGAAAGCTTGGGACATTTCCCGACTTATTCTACTGCACATTGCGAAAACGAGAACCTTTGCATCCGTTGCGGCGAGCTCCTTGAGGCGGCTGTAGGTCACGATTACCAATCTGAAGTGTTTGCAGAACCCGATTGCTATCGCGATGGTGAAATTTACCATGCATGCACAAGATGCGGTGATAGCTATACAGAGATCCAACCTCAGCTTGAGCACGATCCCGTTCTTCAAGAGGGACGTCCTTCTACCTGCACGCAACAAGGATATATCGGTGCTACTGTTTGTTCTCTTTGCGGAACCGTCCTCGCTCCCCAAGCGTCTCTTCCTTTAGGAGACCACATCGATCAGAATGCTGACGGTGCGTGTGATGCTTGCGGATTTAGCGAAGAATGCATACACGCTTGGAGCGAAGGTGTTATTAACCCTCTGCCTACTTGCACCGAGTCGGGTGTAAAAACCTTTACTTGCTCCGTGTGCGGAGAAACGAAAACAGAATCGGTCGATGCGGAGGGACATAACCACCAAGCCACCGTAACGGCTCCTACCTGTACCGAGCAGGGATATACCACCCATAAGTGCCACTGCGGTGATAGCTATGTAACAGATAAAACCGATGCTCTCGGTCATACCGAAGAGACCGTTTTCGGCAAAGCAGCAACCTGCACCGAGGCAGGTCTTACCGACGGCAAGAAGTGCTCCGTTTGCGGAGAGATGAGCGTAGAGCAAAGCTCTATTCCGGCTCTTGGACACAGTTACAGTGAGGCAACTTGCATTGCAAAAGCCACCTGTTCTGTCTGCCAAGACGTAAGAGGCGAGTTTGCAGAGCATGCCGATGGCAACGGCGATGGCAAGTGCGATGCTTGCGAGTATCAAATGATGCCCACTATTCCGGAGGAGACCACTCCCGTAGTTCCCGAGGAAACTACACCTTCGATTCCCGAGGAGACTACACCCGTAGTTCCCGAGGAGACCACTCCCGAACAACCCGAGGAAGAACCCAAGGAAGGACTTTCCAATGGCGAGATCGCGGGCGTCGTGGCAGGATCCACGGCAGCAGTCGGAGCCGGCGGGTTCTCACTGTTCTGGTTTGTTATCAAGAAAAAGCGTTTTTCTGATCTTTTCAAAATCACAACCAAAAAATAAAAGCTTTCGCTTTTGACGGAAAAAGATTAAAAATGCTCAAAAATCGCTTGAAGATGCATCGTATGGTGCAAAAAACGCAATAGCAAAGCGGTAAGGCAGATGTATGCACTCGGTCCGTCTCCCCTGACGAAGCGCAGTGGAGGCGGACTTCCGGGTGGCGCATCAAAAAAGGAACCAATCCAAGAGATTGGTTCCTTTTTGTGCGTTTCTGTCGAATTGAATGTCCAAGTCCGAAGGCGAGCCCTTCTGTTGGAGTGAAAACGGTGTCGGCTTTTACTGTGGTGTTTGATAAAAGGGGATTATATTTTTCTGGCGGTTTCGTAAGCCATTGAAATAGCATCCTTGATGTTGCCCACCTTATTGCAATCGCCAATCAAATAATACGGCTGTTTGGTTTCCTGCAATGCTTTTTCAATTGCATTATCTACATGATATCCAACGGCAAATACCAATGTGTTAACATTTTCAATAACGTGTTCGCAGTTGTTTTGCTCATAATAGATCTTATCTTCATCGACTTTGGTTACCTTAGCATTGCATTCAATATGTATTCCTTTTTGAAGCATTCTTTGTACCAAAACGCTTCTTCCTGCGCCGGTCTCTGTCAACAGGATTTCCTTTCCCATTTCAAGAATGGTAATATCTCTGTTTCTTATAAATCTATCATTCAGTAACGGAGCCAAATAGTCTGCCAATTCACAGCCTACACTGCCGCCGCCCAAAATAACGACCTTTTGACCGGGGAATACCTTTCCGTTCAGAATATCGTCTGCTGTTGACCATTGTCTGAAATTCGTGAATTCCGAAATAACATTGGGTTTGGCACCGTATGCGCCTACTATTTCATAATCTTTGAATTCTTTCTCGATCAATTCCTTTGTAACCAAAGTATTTAATCTTACATCTACGTTGTTTTTGAACAATCTGTTTTTTAAATACTTAACAACCTTACAAAGCTCTTGCTTGGCAATGGGCACGGAAGCAATATTGATTTGGCCGCCCAATTTGTTACTTGCTTCGCACAAAACCACATGATGGCCTCTCTTATGCAAAACGTATGCCGCCTCTAAGCCGGCTACACCGCCACCAATCACCAAGACGTTTTTCTGAACATTGGATTGAGGGATGTTATCTTCGTTTTCCAGTTCAAAGGACGGATTTACCGAGCATTGAACGCGCTTGCCAAACATGATGCTATTTAAGCAGCGCGTACATCCAATACAGGGCTTGATTTCATCTGTTTTTCCTTCATATGCTTTATTGGCAAACTCGGGATCGCACAAATTAGCACGGCCGATCATACATGCATCTGCCAAACCATTGGCGATAATTTCATTTGCAATCCACGGCTCGGTAATTCTACCGACGGTTGCAACGGGAATGCTAACCTGACGCTTTATATATTCCGACAAATGCGTGTGAGAACCTTGTTTACTTCCGGGGGCGGGCATAGAGCTTCCTTTTTTAACGGTGTTTCCGCCCGAAACGTGGAGCATATCTACGCCAACTCTTTCCAATTCCTTAGCGACATAAGTCATATCATTGATGTTTAAGCCGCCATCGCTGTATTCATCGCCGGAAATTCTCACGTCGATTATAAAATCATTACCGCAAACTCTTCTGACTTCTTCTATTACTTCAAGAGTTAATCTGAGTCTGCCGTCCAAATCTCCACCGTATTCATCGCAACGCTTATTGTATAAAGGGGATAAAAAGCCCCCCAACAATCCATGGGCATGAGCGGCATGAATTTCTACTCCGTCACCGCCGGCAGTTTTCACTCTCAATGCTGCTTCACCAAATTGCTTTATGATTACTTTCAACTCATCAACAGAAACTTCACGGGGAGCTTCTTTGGCATAATAAGGGCCAACCGGTGAGGGAGCAATCAGTTGAGGCGTTCCCGGGATTGGGAATGCCATATATGCCGGGTGAAATAATTGCGGCAATAAGACGGTACCGTATTTATGAACCTCGTCGAACAGCTTCTTCCATCCCGGAATGTAGCTGTCATCATAAATCGACATATCTCCGGGCAGATAAATATATGTTGGTTCAACAGTAACTACTTCTGTAACAATTAAACCAACGCCACCCCTTGCTCTGGCACCGTAATGTTGAATCAACTCATCAGTTACGTAACCATTGTTTGCTAAATTGGTAGAAAGAGGGGGCATGAATATTCTGTTTTTTATAGTTTTGTTTCCAATTTTAATTGGTTCAAACAAATATTTATATTTAGTCATATTTTTCATCCTTTTTAAGAAAAGGCATATTCAAGTAGAATATGCCTTTTCAATTTACGAGTTTTTATATTTCGTTGCCTGCCTTATAGCCGGAGCGAATTGCTTCAGAGATACCTGCAGTTCTTTCGCCGGAGCAGTCACCTGCATAATATACAGGAACAGTTACGCCTTCAACATCAAATACGTTCTTAACAGAACCGGCTGCCATAACAACCATGTCACAGTCGATAACGATTTCGGTATTATCTGCGGTGTTAAGTGCCTTTACGCACTTGCCGCCATTCTCAATAGAGGATACCTTGGTGTTGATGTATTGTGCTACGCCGTGATCGGCGAAGTCCTTCATCATGGTGGGCAGAACGGTGGAGGATTCTTCCTTAGCAATTTTGTCCATCATTTCAATAACAGAAACTTGGCAGCCGTTGTTTGCCAAATATTCAGCGGTTTCAGCACCTACAAGACCGCCACCGATTACTACGCAGTGACCGCTTGCTTGTACTTTGCCGGCAAGAACATCCCAGCTGGATACAACGTTTGCACCGTCGGCACCGGGAATCGGAATATTTGCATTGTGTGCACCAACTGCAACAATAACAGCATCAGCAGCGTTCATAGCTTCCTTGGTAACGGGGGTGCTAAGGAGAACCTTTACATTTGTAAGGGAGGGAAGGATCTTTTCGTAGTACTCAACAGCACGAAGGATCTCAGACTTTCTGGGAGGAACAGCAGCGATGTGAATTTGACCGCCGATCTTATCTTCCTTCTCGTAAACGGTAACGTTGTGACCGCGAAGAGCAAGCACTCTTGCTGCTTCGAGACCTGCAATACCGGCACCTACTACTACAACATTCTTCTTTTCATCTGCGGGTTTCATAAAGATTGTGCCTTCGTCGCCGTTTTCAGCATTGAGAATGCAGGAGATGTATTTTCTGCTCGAAATAGCGTCTACACAACCCTTGTTGCATTGCAAGCACTCTCTAATGGGTTCGTCTCTTTCAACTTTTGCAGGAATGTAAGGATCGCAAAGCAAGGAACGGCCGTAGCAGATAATGTCTGCATCGCCATCGTTCAAAATCTTTTCGCCATTTGCAACGGTGAGGATTTTACCAACGATTGCAACGGGAATGTTAACGGTAGCTTTTACACGTCTGGTAATAGGAAGCATCCAAGAGCAGTCTCTGGTGCCCATAGGAGGAATGGTGTCAGCCATGTTGCCGGTGTGGTTGGCCTGTGCAACCTGAATCATATCAACGCCTGCTTCCTCAAGCATTTTAGCAAACAGAATGCCTTCCTCCTCGTGCAAGCCACCCTTACCGCGGTCGCTGCCGTCGTCATTGGTGGTGATGAAGGGAAGCTTATACTCAACAAGGAGCTTAGGAGCGATCTCTTTAATGCCCTTAACAACTTCCAGAGCGTAACGTACACGGTTTTCAAGAGAGCCGCCGTATGCGTCGGTGCGGTGATTGAGCACCTTGGAGCAGAGAGAACCCAGCAGTCTGTCACCGTGCACCTCAATTGCATCAATGCCTGCCTCTTGCGCTCTGCGTGCAGCTTGCAAAATGGATTCTTTAATTTGCATCAACTGTTCTACTGTTGCTTCGCTAACAAAATGCTGCATATCATGATGCAGCTTTGCATATGCTTGAGCGCCGACATCCTTCGACTCCTGCATCTTGGCTCCAAAACCGGCCATATCTCCGGCTTCTTTCAAAGCTTGAGCATCCATTGCCGCTTTTCTCGAAAGCATAATCAATCTTCCCACGCCGGGAACGTCATACTCGGGGTGGAAGATTTGCAAAGCGACCTTACAGTCATATTCATGCATCATGTCTGCAAGTTTCTTGTATGTGGGGATCTGACGGTCATCACAAAGCTTGGGTGTGGGGGAAGCGGTCATTACGGGGGTAACGTCGCCGATGGTTACAAAGGAGGAGCCGCCCTCTGCAATTCTTTTGTAGAAGTTAAAGCTTCTTTCACCAATAGAGCCATCTCTTTCCTCATAGCCGGTAGTTTGAGGGGGGAACATAATGCGGTTCTTAAGCGTTACGTTTCCAACCTTTATCGGCTTTAACAAAACTGAATCTTTTCCCATTTGTTTTTCCTTCCTTAATTTGATTTATTTTAATAATATAGAATCGACAGTAAATAGTTCTGTAATAAACCCGACAAAAAATCGTGATTTATTTAACAAGCATAATTATACCACAAAACAGAACAAAATGCAAGACTTTTTCGCTTTTTTATATGAATAGGATATAAAAATAAGGGTGGGACTATCATGTGCGCAGATTCTGCTTTGAATCTCATCTTCCCGGGAAAGCAAAAACACCCTCGACGAATCGAGGGTGCCTTCACATGGGAGTGTAGGTGAATAGGATACAAAGTTTCAAGTAGGCAACAGGCAAAAAGCAATTTAGATGTGCGTTTTGCCTGTTGCACTCATCTGCTCAAAACATTGTATTTTGTTTTTTTTGATAACCGTTTTAATACAATTATGCAGCGGGGTTGATTTCTACAACGTAATCGCCTGCGGTCTTAACAGAGAAGCAGTAGAAGATAACGCCGCCTGCGGGAATGTTAACGGAAGTGGGTGTGCCGTTTACAACTACGGTTACGGGAGTATCGGTGGAGATAACGATTGCACCAAAGATGGATGCGCCGGGCTCGATTTCGCCGTTCTCGATTACCTTGTAATCAGTGGGGGTGCCTGCATATGTGAAGCTTTGCAATTGATAATCGTACTCGGTATTGTTGGTAACGGTTACGATACCCTTGGTGCCAACTACGGGAGCAGCGCCTTTTTCGGAGATAACAACGTCAAATTGGCCGCCCTCTTTTACTGCGAAGCAGTAGAAGGTAACAGGGCCTGCGGGAATGTTAACAGAAGTTTCAACACCGTTTACGGTTACGGTAACTTCCTTGGAGCTATCGATAACGATTGCGCCAAATACAGCATTACCGGGAACGATGATACCATCGGTGATTACCTTGTAATCAGAGGGAGCACCTGCGTAGATGAAGCTTTGAAGCTCATAGGTGTATTCGGTATTGTTGGTAACAGTTACAACGCCGTTGGTGGGTTCGCTTGCCTTGAAGAGAACTTCAATGGTGTTGTTGCCGGGGGCAACTGCGAAGCAGTAGAAGCCGCCTGCCATTGCAGGATCAACCATGGGAGTTTCGGAGCCGTTAACGATAACCTTAGCGATTTCATAGCCTGCATCAGGAGTAGGCTTTACGCAAATGATCTTGCCCATTTCCAGAGCGCCGCCGTTTGCAACTTCTGCCATGTTGCCAAAGTCGCCCATAGCGCAGGTCTTAACAACAAAGGTGCCGTTAGTTGCAGCTTCGAAAACTGCCTTGGAGGGAGAAAGCTCAACAGACTCAACTTTGTTAAGAGCTACACCGTAGGATGCGGTAAAGCTTCTTTCACCGGTGATGGTTACTGTGGGAGGATTGGACATGATGTTGAATACCAAGCTTGCTTGGTTGTAGGTTTCCTTCATGCTGGTTACAAAGCCCTTATCGTTGGTAACGATTTCAACGTCTGCAGCATAACCTGCATCAGCGTTGCTGAAGTCGGACCAACCGCCGTCGGTTCTGTAGCCAATGTATTCGGGCTTGTAGTTAACCTTCAAGCCGCCGTTTGCTGCTGCAGAGTATACGGGGGTAGCGAGATCGTCTTCAATAAAGGTGTCGGAAAGACCGAATACCTTCAGCTCATATGCCTTATCGGTAGCGTTGTAAAGCAGAGCGTCAAGGGTCAGACCGCCGATTTGCTCGTAGGTAGCTTCCTCAAAGAGAGTAGCAAAACCTTCAGCTGCCTCAGCTGCGCTGATTTCGATTGCTGCGGAAGAGCTGGTTTGATAGAAGTATGCATCGCCCTTCTTGTAGAGAACTGCTTCCATAACGGTTGCGGTCTCTTCGGTCAGCTTATCCTGACGGGTCTTGGAGATCTTCAAGTAAAGATCTGCGCCAAGGTCCATCTCAATAACGGTGGTAGCAACAACGTCGCGCTTGAAGCTGTCCATACCGCCGGAGCCTTCCATGCCGGGGCGAACCACGTCAACCTTGTAGTTGGTAACGTAAGTCAAAACTACGGTGGTGTCGATCTTATCAGCAAAGCCTGCAATCAGAGTGGCTGCATCAAAGGAGGGGTTGTTTTCTTGGGGAGCGGGAGTTGTTTCTTCGGGAGTTTTTTTGTTACAACCAACAAATACGATGGTCAACAATGCCAATACGATAGCAATTGCTTTCAGTTTGAAATTTTTCATTTCATTTTCTCCTTATTAAATTATTTTTTTTAGATATTCGATAACATCAAATATCTCTTGAGCCCAGGTATACCACGAATGGTCTCTTTCGGGAATAAATTTATATTCCACGCCCAACTCGTTTTGAATCAAAAATTCATTGAATTCCTTCGAGCTATCAATGATAAAGTCACATTCACCTACAGATAAGTAGACGTTTAAGTCTTTTCCCTTGTTGTTCAAAAACAGTTCTCTCAGCGTACCGAATTTGGATTCGTCGAATCGATCGGGTCTGATAGCCGGTGATAAAGCCACGCATGCCGCGTACTTATCAACGTTTTTTGTGTAGTGGTACAGTGCCCCGTATCCTCCCATAGATACACCGGCAATTACCAAAGGTTTGTTCTTGGATAAGCAACTGAAATTACCGTACAGAAAATCCAAAACTTCTTCTTCAATCAATGTATAGTAATTTTCAATTGGCCCCATGTCCAAATACCACTTGTTTTCACCGTTGATAAAACAAGCGGCAATTTTGTTATCTTCGCACAGCTTTAACACTTGCGTGTTCATTTGCCATGCTTTTTCATTATCACCAAAGCCATGCAAAAAGATAATCAAGGGATATGTTTCCTTATTATTTTGATAATAATTTACGTCTTGATTTCTCAAGCATCCCCCCAGGTTGAGTGAGGGGATAAACACATCCATGCGCGTTCTTCTTGCAAGCGCTTTGGTATGAAAATCAACTGTTAGCAGTGCCATACGGGTTCCTCTTTGCGCTCAGGCAGGTATGCTACGGGAGCATCCTCGGATTCCTCTTCCAATCCCTTGTATTGGATTTGGAATTCTTCCAGATCGCCTTGTGCTCTGTGAATCAGGCATTGCAGATAATATTCGGTCATTTCGTAAGCGGAGCGTCTTTCCTCAGCGGTGGAAGTACCGATGGAACCAACGTAGTAGGGAAGATCCTTGATTACTGCATAGTCGATTTCGTTTTGGCAAGAACCGCCAATAGCGAAGTAAACGCCAAGCTCGTTACAAATCTCTGCGGCTTTGTTTCTCTCTGTGTCGTCTTGCAAAGAAATGATAAAGTCAGCACCTTGGTTGCACAATTGCTTTGCAACCATACTCTGGGTGTTTACGCTGGTAACAGAACCCAGGGGGAGGATTTCTACGTTGTATGCTTTTGCAAGGTAATTTTGAATGTACTCGACGTACTTGCCTACTTGGTCATTGATGCTGGAAGGCGCGATAATACCGCATTGGATCTTTTCGCCTTGACGGTAGGAAGCGGTATCTTCAGCAGCGTTTGTGCCGTTCAATTCATACAGCGCTTTGATGTTTTCCTTGGTAGAGGCGCTAACCCATTCAGCCAGCTTTTCGGGGCCGTAGTCGGGGCTGTTGGGATCAAAGAACTTATCAATGTTGATTTTTCTTACGGTGGGATGATTGGGATCGATGGAATCAACCGCACTCATCTCGTCGTATTGAGCCAGAGTTTGAATTGCCCAGGTGGAAATGCTGAGGTGCAGGGCAGAGCCGTCTGCGTTTCTCATAGGTGCGCCGGTTTCAACTGCATTAACGGCAGCGGCGAAGATAGGAGCTAAGTGAGCGGAATACTTAGCAACCAGATACGTCAAGGAACCATTTACAAAGGCCTCACGGTACGTGGGGGAGAAGCCGCCCATGGTAGCGTTGGAGATTTTGTCGCCCGAAGAAAGAATCGGGGAAGAAGCAAACTCAACGCCGTTACAGGTGGAAATAACAACCATAGGATGGTGTTGTGCAAAGGGCTTGGTAAATTGAATACCGGAGTCCCAGTTTTGGTTGTTTACCATGAAGATAACGGTATCTTCAGGCAGGTCGCAATTTTCTTCTCTTGTGATCTTGAATCTGCGAGCGTCCTTTTGGCCTTCATAACCGGTTACGGTAATTCCGTGAGCCGCAAGTGCATCTCTCATGCCTAACCACTTGTTGGTAAAGTGCTGTCCTTCATAACCGTAGTAGTTATAAAGAGCAAAGAAAATTGCGTTTTTGGTGCCCTCAAAGGATTCGATGTTCGGGTTTGCGCCGTCATCGGTCGTTTGATTACCACCAAAGATGAACAGGTTTTCTAACTTACAAGCGGAAAGAGTAAGACATGAAAAAGCAACCAAAACGATGACGGTTAAAATTCTTAAGAGATTTGATCTGTTATGCTTCATTTTGAACCTCTCCTTTATCCTTTAATTGCAATCTTTTTTCTTTCCAAATGTATCTTCTCATCTTTACCCAGTTGATGAACTTATATTTGTCAACCATGTAAACGAGAACTGCAAATACACTGAAACCGTTGATCAAGCTGGATACCGTTGCAGTCAAAGCATTGTCGAAGCCGTAGGTGTAAAGCAGGGTCGTGCCGATAACGGCAAGCAGCAAACCAACAATCTGGTTGCTGTATCTGGCGAGAATACCGCCAATGAAGATGGGCAGGAAGTTTTTGAATACCGTGCCACTGGATGCCAGGTTTACGTTGATGGAAATGCTTGCGGTACCGCAAGAGCTCATTACCTGATAAACGGCAATCAACGCACCCGCAATGATAAAGCTTACAACACAGTGGGAGATTTCATTAATACCGGTATCAACGCAAATCTTTTGGTTGTAAACCAAAGCCAGCTTATTATAGCCGTATCTTGTGTAGCACAAAGCAGCGGCCATAATCAGGCAAACGATCAGGAGCAGGGGAATGAGAATGATGGGCTCTTGGAAGAAGCTTGTGGTGTGAGGGCCCATTGCCAGGTTAACCGTACCTGCCGAGCCGGTAGCGTTTGCAACAACCTTTGCAATGCCTTCATATACCAAGCACATACCAAGGGAAATAACGATAGGGGGGAGCTTGGTGGAAATGAGCACCAAGGAGTGGATGAAGCCCAATACCATGCCAAACAGAATGCTGAGCAGCAAGAATTGGAAAATGTGTTCAACGGTGTCAACACCGGGAACAATCAGAGATGCGAGCAAGCAAGCCAGAATACCGGTAGCACCCAGCGAGAAGTCCATTCTTCCCGAGTTGAGGTTGGTGTTCAGAGCGAGAGCTGCAATCAAGGTCATCAAAATGGTTCTGCCCATAATCATGATGTTGCCAAGGTTATCAAACGAGTCACCGATGATAAACAGACCAACACCGTTTGCGCGGGACATAATGCACGCGATGATGATCATCAAAGTGGGGCAAAACAACGACCAGAATAATTTAACGCCTAATCTTTTTGTTTTAGGGTTGCTCAATACAGAGTTATTGAACTTAATAGGATTTGTATATTTCATTACTGTATACTACCTCCCGATGCTAACATTTTTGTTCTTGTATCCCACATGTTTGCAAGAGATACCAAAATGAAGATGGCACCCTTAACCATATAGGAGTAGTCACCTACTTGGAAGGTCGGGGTAGAGATTGCTGCGAAGAATTCATCAAGGAATACCGAGAAGAATGCACCGATAACCGCGCAGCTGACCTTGGACTTGGGACCGCCACTGGTAGTCATACCACCGAATACGATTGCGATAACAACGTTAAGTCCTACTTGTCCAAGCACGGTAGTGGAGCTATACATGCTTCCGCTCATGGAGGAAGCAAACAGGAAGCCGCAAATACCGAGGCCCACACCCGAAATCGCAAAGGAAATGATACCGGCTCTCATCAGGTTAATACCGTTAAATCTTGCGGCAACCTTATTGGAACCAATGAACTTATTTCTTCTACCAACTTTGGTGTAGTTGAAGATGAACCAACAAATAGCAAAGAATACTGCCAGGAAAATAGCGAAAAACCACGCCTTGGAATTCATACCCGCTTTTACAGTAATCAATCCACCGTATTCACCGATGATTGCTTCATGCACAGCGGCAATGATGTTCATCATAGTAAGGGTCATAACCATAACGGGCAGGTTAAGCATAGTTGCAAGAATTGCATTGAGCACGCCCAAGCCGGCACCGACAACGATTGCCAGAATCAAGGAGAGTGTCAGGTTTTCGGTAGAGTTGTAGGTCAATGCCGCAACGGTCGCACACATCAAGGATGCGTTACCAAGCGACATATCAAAGCCGCCTTGCGAGTAAATGAATACCGCGCCGGTAGCAACAACTGCTACGAAAATACTGTTGTTGATAACGTCACCCAAGTCACCCGCATATCCTGTGATGCTCTTGCCGATGAAGTATGCAGCAATGATGAGGATCAGCATGCAGAGGGGAACGAGATTGATGTAGAACTTTTTGTCGCTCAAGGTTGCCTTAAGATTAAAGGTCGCCTTGGTTTCAATCAACTTGTTTCTTACGCTCTCAACAGGGGAAACAACACCGGTTACGTTGTAGATCAGCTTGGTGTATTCCTCGTGCAGGAATACTCTTTGAAGCTTGAGCTCCTTAATCTCCTCGTTGTAACGGTTTCTTTCTTGGATCTTTGCTCTCTTGCATGCGGTCTCCAAGCCGAATTTTACGTTTTTGAACTCTTTGGAATCAAGCTCGCCCGCTTGTGTTTTGGTTGCCTCTGCCAAGTCGCTTGCCAGCTTCTTTTCCAGCTGCTCCAGATTGGAGATGTGCGCCTTCTTGAGGACAATCAGTTGCTCTTTGATGTACTGCTTAAGCTCGCTATCTTTTTTGAGATAAACGTTTTTGATTTCTTCTTTTAAGGTGTTTGTGTTTTCTTTGGTTTTTGCATCAGCACGCAATTCTGTAAAGTCGATTACACGTTGTACCAATGCCTGATCAAAAAAACGAAAACTTACATTTGTATTCTGTTCCATAAGTTACTCCTTTCTTAGATCATGTACTCAATGATTTGCTCTTGCGTCAAATCCTTGTCACGTGTAAATTCTTTGGTGATCTGTCCGTCCTTCATAATCAAAATTCTGTCGGACATACCGATCAGCTCGGGAAGCTCCTCGGAAATCATGATGATCGCCTTGCCCTCGAGCTTCATCTTGTAAAGCAATTGGTAAATAAACTGTTTTACACCGATGTCAACGCCACGGGTGGGGCAGTCGAGAATCAGAATTTCGGAATCGTTTGCAATCCATTTTGCAAAGGATACCTTTTGCTTGTTACCGCCCGAGAGGGTGCTGACAAGCTGCTCTGCAGTATTACACTTGATTTGCAGCTCTCTTACCTGACGGTCAACCAATTTCTTTTCGGCACCCTTGGTAACCAAGAAGTTGAATTTTGCAACGTTGTTGATGGATGCGATGGCGATGTTATCAAAGATAGAGGTCTTTGCCGCCAATGCTTCAACGTCTCTGTTCTTGGAGAGGTAGCCGATCTTCTTGCTCATTGCAAAGCTTTCGCTTCTAACAAGCTCGTCAAGGTTCTCACCCGTATATACAAAGCCACCTTCGATTTTTACGTTACCGAACAATGCCTTGCCAAGGGTATGCATACCGCACTCGGAAAGACCGCCAATGCCGAGGATCTCGCCCTTGTGAAGTTCAAGATTGATGTGCTTGAGCTGGTTGCCTTGAATACCGTCAACCATCTTCAAAACGACCTCATTACTGTAGGAACCGTCGTAATCAGAGCGGTAATAATCGCCCTTGAGCTCGCGGCCGATCATAAACTTTTTGATCTGTTCGGGATCGAACTCGCCCTTTGCCTTATCCAAGTTAGCAACAATGTTACCGTCACGCAAAACCGTCAGGGTGTCGCACTTTTCCATCAACTCGTCCAAGTCGTGGGAAATGAACAAAACGGATTTGCCTGCATTCTTCAGCTCTTCCATCTTTTTGTAGAGGAGGTTACGGCCTGTTTCGGAGAGAGCCGTGGTGGTTTCGTCTACAATAAAAATTTCGGGATTCTTGTTCAAGCACTTGGCAATTTCAATCAGCTTTCTTTGTTGCATATCGTATGCCGCGGTGATGACCTCGGGTCTGATATCGTTTACACCGATTTTAGAAAGTGCATAGCCTGCGTGCTTGCGCAGCTTTTTGCCGTTTACAAACAAGCCGAAAATAGCATTGAGGAAGAAGTTCTTCAGCTTTCTGATTGCCTTGTTTTCGTTGATAACCTTAAGGTCATGATAGTTGTTCAGATAGCAGTTCTTCAGGGATTGAACATCCTTTGCTACCCAATCCAACTTCATATAGGTTTTGTTCTTCAAGCCCTTAATGAGGCGGCGATATGCTCTCTTTGCCTCTTTGATGTCGTTATCAAGGCGTCTCTTCTTGATGACTTCATCAAGCTTTTCGGCGTTGACGGCATATTTTTGCTTGATTGCTTCGAGTTGTTGGTTGAGCTCGTTAAATGCCTTTTCTGCCTGAGCATTGAAGTCATTTACGATTTGCGCTTTTTTGTTTGCGTTGTCAGCCAACAGTTTTTCGTTTAGCTTTTTATACTCTGCCAACAGAGCCTTTTCTGCTTGCGCCAGCAGCTTTGTTGCCTCTGCCTTGGTTTTGTCAACCAAAAGGGCAGCGTATTCCTTTTTGATGTTTTCGATAGAGGTAATGTCCAGATTAAACAAAGGAGAAAAGTCTTCGATTTTTCTTGATTCGAAGTAGTTGGTGCCGGCGAACTGCTTCAATTCACCTAAGAAAATGTTTTCGGCAACGCTGATTTCGCTGATGGTGCCGTTTTCCTGAACGATGATACCGATACCTCCGTTCAGTGCCTCAATCATTGAGCTCGGTTCCCAGACCTCGCCGTGGT
>JAZRKS010000224.1:0-3210 GCA_045646445.1 Eubacteriales bacterium
TCCTTTGTTCCGAAGATCTTTTTGAAGAATTGCTTATGTTTTGCGTAGTTGCTTTCGCCGCAGCTTTCGGCAAAGGCCTTCATGGCCGCCTTTTGCTTTTCGTTGAGTCCGCGCGGAATTTCCACAACAGTGCGGAAGATCAAGTCACCGCGGCGGCCGCCGCCGTTGACATACGGAACGCCCTTGCCGCGCATGGTAAACTTTGTGCCGGGCTGTGTTCCCTCGGGAATGGTATGCTTGATGTTGCCCTCAAGCGTGGGAACGTCGATTTCAGCACCCAAGGTTGCCTCGGCAACCGTAAGCGGTACCTCGCAATATACGTTGTAGCCGTCACGCTCGAAAACATTGTGCGAACGAACAGAAACCGTGATGATGAGGTCTCCTGCGGGGCCGCCGTTGCGACCGTCGTTACCTTGACCGCGCAATGCGATGCGCTCACCGTTATCGATGCCTGCGGGAACCGAAACGGAAAGACGCTTGTTCTCCTTGGTCATACCCGAGCCGCGACATTTGGAGCAAGGATTTTTGATGATCTTACCCGTTCCGCGGCAGTTTTCGCAGGGTGCGGTAGATTGGAAAGACATACCTCCCATGCGTTGCACACGGCTAACTTGTCCGCGTCCCTGACAAACGGAGCAGGTTTCTACACCGCGACTTCCCTCGCTGGCCCCCGTGCCTTGGCAATCGCCGCAACGGCAGATGCGATTGTAGGAAACGTCCTTTTTGACACCGAAAACGGCTTCTTCAAAATCGATATAGATGGAGGTGCCGATATCCTCACCTTGTACGGGACCGTTGCGACGGCGCGTATTACTGCTACCGCCAAAGCCACCGCCAAACATGCTGCCGAGAATATCACCAAGGTCGCCAAAATCCGAAAATCCGCCGCTAAAGCCACCAAAACCGCCAAAGCCTTCGCCGCCACCCATTGAAGGGTCGAACGCTGCGTGACCGTATTGGTCGTATTTTGCCTTTTTGGTAGCATCGGAGAGGACTTCATACGCCTCGTTTGCTTCTTTAAATTTTTCTTCGGCTACCTTATCACCGGGGTTGGTATCGGGGTGATACTGTTTAGCCATTTTGTAATATGCTTTTTTGATCGTGCTCTCATCGGCGTTTTTATCAACGCCAAGAACCTCGTAATAGTCTCTTTTGTTTGCCATAGGTATCCTTTCCGTTTTTTGTATCTTGCTTTTCCCTATCTACTTTTTTGAAAAATAGACACGGAAAAGCAAAATACACCCAACGGGAAAGGCGCAGTTGCGCCTTTCCCGATAAAGATAGTGGTTGATTAGTTGTTGGAGTTATCCTCGTAGTTAGCGTTGTAGTAGGTGCCGTCACCGTCGGTGCCTGCTTGTGCATTGGGATCAGCACCCTGTGCACCTGCTTGCTGATAGAGCTTTTCGGAGATCTTATAGAAAGACTTCTCTACTGCTTCGGTATCTGCCTTAATAGCTTCTACGTCGCCGCCCTTCAGGGTTTCCTTGAGCTTTTCGATTGCGGCCTTTACGGTTTCAACGTCTGCGGGATCTGCCTTGTCGCCAAGCTCGGTGAGCGTCTTTTCACTCTGGAAGATGATGCTCTCAGCACGGTTCTTAACGTCAACTGCCTCGCGTGCCTTCTTATCTTCCTCTGCAAATCTTTCAGCATCCTTAACAGCTCTGTCGATATCTTCCTTGCTCATGTTGGTGGAAGAAGTGATGGTGATGTGCTGTTCCTTGCCGGTGCCCTTATCCTTTGCGGTTACGTTTACGATGCCGTTGGCGTCGATATCAAAGGTAACCTCGATTTGAGGAATGCCGCGAGGAGCGGGAGTGATGCCGTCGAGAATGAAGCGGCCAAGAGTGGTGTTGTTAGCAGCCATTTCGCGCTCGCCTTGCAGAACGTGGATCTCAACAGAGGTTTGACCGTCAGCAGCGGTGGAGTAAACTTGACTCTTCTTTACGGGGATGGTGGTGTTGCGGTCGATGATGCGGTTGATTACGCCACCCAGAGTCTCGATACCGAGAGACAGAGGAGTAACGTCGAGCAGGAGCAAATCCTTAACCTCACCGCCAAGAACGCCGCCTTGGATTGCCGCACCGATTGCTACGCACTCATCGGGGTTGATGCCCTTGAAGGGATCTTTGCCGATGAACTTTTTAACTGCTTCCTGTACTGCGGGAATTCTGGTAGAACCGCCAACGAGGAGAACCTTGTCGATTTGGTTTACAGAGAGGCCTGCATCTGCGAGTGCCTTCTTTGTGGGAATGATGCTTCTCTCAACGAGGTCTGCGGTGATGCGCTCAAATTCTGCGCGGGAGAGGGTTGCTTCAAAGTGGAGAGGGCCTGCAGCGGTTGCGGTAATGAAAGGCAGATTGATAGAGGTAGAGGTCATGCCGGAAAGCTCGATCTTTGCCTTTTCTGCCGCATCACGCAGTCTTTGCAGAACCATCTTGTCGCGACGAAGGTCTACGCCGTTCTCTCTTTGGAACTGATCTGCCATCCAATCGATGATACGTTGGTCGAAATCGTCACCGCCGAGGCGAGTGTCACCGTTGGTTGCAAGAACCTCGAATACGCCATCGGAGATTTCCAAAATGGATACGTCGAAGGTGCCGCCGCCAAGGTCGAATACCATGATCTTTTGGTTAGCTTCCTTATCCATGCCGTATGCAAGTGCTGCTGCGGTGGGCCCGTTGATGATACGCAGAACCTCAAGACCTGCGATCTTACCTGCATCCTTGGTTGCCTGACGCTGTGCGTCGGAGAAGTATGCGGGAACGGTGATAACCGCTTGATTTACGGTAGTGCCCAGATAGCTCTCTGCATCAGCCTTCAGCTTTTGCAGGATCATTGCGGAGAACTCCTGAGGAGTATAGTTTTTGCCGTCAATTTCTTTCTTAAAGCCGGTACCCATCTCACGCTTGATGGAGATGATGGTACGGTCGGGGTTTGTAATTGCCTGTCTTTTTGCAACCTGGCCTACCATTCTCTCACCCGTTTTGGAAAATGCCACAACGGAAGGAGTGGTTCTTGCTCCCTCGGGATTGGGGATAACGATGGGCCCTGCGCCCTCGTAAACTGCTACACAAGAGTTGGTTGTACCCAAGTCAATACCAATAATTTTTCCCATAATAATTTCCTCCTATATGAAAGTTAAAATATTTACAATATAATTGAAAATTGAGAATTGAAAGTTGAAAATTGAGGTATTGCCTACGGCAATGA